>CAKUCE010000066.1 GCA_934643535.1 uncultured Clostridia bacterium
GGCTGCATCCAGCCCTTTTCGAAGGCTTCTTCGATGATGGAAAGTTCGTTTTCCCGGACGGTCACGCTGTCGCCGTTCAGGCCGCAGGTACAGGCCGCTTCGCAAAGCGCCGGGCAGACCCGCCCCGTAAACTCCGGGAAGCAGTTGGTCTTGGTGAGCCGGTCCAGCGCGTGGCGAGTGTTGCCCAGATACAGCATGTCGTTCCATTCAGGAATCAGATTATGCAGCGGACAGCCCGTTACCATGCCGCCCAGCTCCACGCCGCTCTGACAGAAGGGCACCCCGCAGTTCATGCAGCGGGCCGCCTGTCTGCGCCGCTCCTGCAGCGGCAGCGGCGTATGAAACTCTCCAAAGCTGCCGATGCGTCCGGCAGGCTCCTGCGCCGGGGTGTTCCGGCGTTCATAGAGCAAAAATCCATCTTTTTTTCCCATCTGCGCTCACCTGCCCTCCGATGTTTCCCGGAACGCTTCCAGTTCCGCTTCCTCCCGGGTCAGGCCCTGCCCTTCGTAGCGGGCGATGGCACCCAGCATTTTGCGGAAATCCCGGGGAATGATCTTCTTGAATTTACCCACGGATTCCGAGAAGTTTTCCAGCAGACGGCGGCCCTTTTCGGAGCCTGTCTCCCGCACGTGCGCCTCGATCATGCCGCGCAGGGCCTCCGTGTCATGCTCGGAGGTCAGCTTCTCGATTTCCACCATCTGCTTGTTCACCCGCAGGTACAGATCATGGTTTTCATCCAGCACGTACGCCACGCCGCCGGACATGCCCGCGGCGAAGTTCCGGCCCGTTTTGCCCAGAACGGCTACACAGCCGCCGGTCATATATTCGCAGCCATGGTCGCCCACGCCCTCCACCACGGCCACCGCGCCGGAATTGCGAACGGCGAAGCGCTCGCCTGCCGCGCCGCAGACGTAAGCCTGTCCGCTGGTCGCGCCGTACAGCGCCACATTGCCGATGATGATGTTTTCATCCGCCCGGAAGCGGGCGTTTTCCGGCGGGCGGACCGCCAGCTTGCCGCCGGACAGGCCCTTGCCGAAGTAGTCGTTGCTGTCGCCGGTCAGGCGGATGGTCACGCCCTTCGGAATGAACGCGCCGAAGGACTGTCCGCCGCCGCCCGCTGCCCGGATGGTGTAGGTATCCTCCTTGAGCGAGGTGCCGTGGACGCGGGTCACTTCGCTGCCGAAAATGGTGCCGAAGGCCCGGTCGGTGCTGGAAACGTCCAGCTCGACGCTTTGAGGCTTCACGCTCTTCAGGTTCAGCTTTTTCAGCAGCACCCGTTCGTCCACCGTCTTTTCCGTGTGGAAGTCGAAGGTATCCTCCGGGCGGCGGTATTCGTTGATGCACCGGCCGACGATCCGGCTCATGTCGATGGACGCGGCCCGGCGGGTGGCCTGCTGCTGCCGTACCCGCAGCAGGTCGCCCCGGCCGATCAGCTCCTTCACGCTGCGCACGCCCAGCCGCGCCATGATCTCCCGCAGCTCTTCCGCTATGAAGAGCATGAAGTTCATCACGTATTCCGGCTTGCCCCTGAAGCGCTTGCGCAGCTCCGGGTTCTGGGTGGCGATTCCCACCGGGCAGGTGTCCAGATTGCACACCCGCATCATCACGCAGCCCATGCAGACCAGCGGCGCGGTAGCAAAGCCGAATTCCTCGGCCCCCAGCATACAGGCGATCGCCACGTCCCGGCCGCTCATGAGCTTGCCGTCGGCCTCGATGGCGACCCGGGAGCGCAGCCCGTTCAGCGAAAGGGTCTGATGTGCCTCCGCCACGCCAAGCTCCCACGGCAGGCCCGCGTTATGGATGGAGGTGCGGGGCGCTGCGCCCGTGCCGCCGTCGCTGCCGGAGATCAGGATCACCTGCGCACCGGCCTTGGCTACGCCTGCGGCCACCGTGCCCACGCCCGCCTCGCTGACCAGCTTGACGGAAATCCGCGCCCGCCGGTTGGCGCACTTCAGGTCGTAGATCAGCTGCGCCAGGTCTTCAATGGAATAAATATCATGGTGCGGCGGCGGGGAGATCAGGCTCACGCCGGGGGTGGACAGCCGTGCCTTGGCGATCCACGGGTACACCTTGCCGCCGGGCAGATGGCCGCCCTCGCCGGGCTTCGCGCCCTGCGCCATTTTGATCTGAATTTCCTCGGCGCTCATCAGATATTCGCTGGTCACGCCGAAGCGGCCAGAGGCCACCTGCTTGATCTTGGAGCCGCGCTCCGTGTTCAGCCGTTCTTCGCTTTCGCCGCCCTCGCCGGAGTTGGAGCGCCCGCCCAGCCGGTTCATGGCCTCGGCCAGACATTCGTGCGCCTCCTGCGAAATGGAGCCGTAGGACATGGCCCCGGTCTTGAACCGCTTCACGATCTCGGAAGCAGGCTCCACCTCGTCCAGCGGCACGGGCGTACATTGATCAAAGGCAAATTCCAGCGTGCCCCGCAGGGTGTGAGGACGGGTCTCGTCGTCCACCATGGCGGTGTACTGGCGGAAGCGTTCCATGCTGCCCTCCCGCACGGCCCTTTGCAGCGTGACGATGGTCTGGGGATTGTAGAGGTGGTCTTCCTTGTCGCAGCCGCTGCGCAGGCGGTGATTGCCCAGCGAATCCAGCGTGGTATCCGTTTCCAGATCCAGCGGGTCGAAAGCCCGGTTGTGGCGGTACTCCACGTCCTCATTGATCTCTTCCAGCCCGATGCCGCCTACCCGGGAAACGGTGTTGGTGAAATAGCGGTCGATCACGTCCTGACGGATGCCTACCGCTTCGAAGATCTGGGCGCTCTGATAGGACTGCAGCACCGAAATACCCATTTTGGACGCGATCTTGCTCACGCCCTGCACCACTGCGCCGATATAATCCTGTTCGGCGGCATGGCGATCCTTGTCCAAAAGGCCCTTTTCGATCAGCTCGTCCACGCATTCCAGCGCCAGATAGGGGTTGATGGCCCGGGCGCCGTAGCCCAGCAGCAGAGCGAAATGATGCACGTCTCTCGGATCGGCCGTCTCCAGAATCACGCTGATGGCCGTGCGGCGGCGGGTATTGATGAGGTGATGCTCCAGCGCCGACACCGCCAGCAGGGACGGAATGGCCATGTGGTTCTCATCCACGCCCCGGTCGGACAGGATCAGGACATTGGCCCCATTCTTGTACGCCCGGTCACAGGCCACGAACAGGTGATTCAGCGCCCGTTCCAGCGGCTCAGCCCGATAATACAGAATGGAAATATTCGCCACCCGCAGGGACTTCTGCCTGGCGCTGCGGATGCGCAGAAGGTCGGCATTGGACAGGATCGGCTGTTCCAGCCGCAGCACGGCGCAGTTTTCCGGCTTGTCCTCCAGAAGGTTGCCGTCGCTGCCCACATATACCGCCGTATCGGTAACGATCTTTTCCCGAATGGCGTCGATGGGCGGGTTGGTGACCTGCGCGAAGAGCTGCCGGAAGTAGGAAAACAGCACCTGATGCTTTTCCGAAAGCACGGCCAGCGGAATATCCGCCCCCATGGAGGCGGTCGGTTCCGCGCCGGTGCGGGCCATGGGAAGGATGACCTCCTTCACGTCCTCATAGGTGTAGCCGAAAGCCTTGTACAGCCGGTCCCGGGCGGACTGCTCCAAAGGCGGAATGGCATGATTGGGCAGGGGCAGATCGTTCAGGGACAGCAGGTTGCCGTCCAGCCATTCGCCGTAGGGCTGGCGGGCGGCGTATTCTTCCTTCAGTTCTCCATCCTCAATGATCCGTTTCTGCACCGTATCCACCAGCAGCATCTGGCCGGAACGCACCCGGGATTTCTTCACGATCTTTTCCGGGGGAATATCCAGAACGCCCACTTCGCTGGAAAGCACCAGCATATGATCGTCGGTAATATAGTAGCGGGAAGGCCGCAGGCCGTTGCGGTCCAGCACCGCGCCCATCACGTCTCCGTCGGAGAAAAGAATGGACGCAGGGCCGTCCCACGGCTCCATCATGGTGGCGTAATAGCGGTACAGATCGCGCCGGGTACGGGAAATATCCCGCTCGTTCTGCCACGGCTCCGGAATGGTCATCATCACGGCCAGCGGCAGGGGCACGCCGTTCATCATCAGAAATTCCAGCGTATTGTCCAGCATGGCCGAATCGCTGCCTTCACCGTTGATAACGGGCAGCACCTTGTCCATATCGCTTTCCATCAGTGGGGAGCTGAGGGTCTCCTCCCGGGCGATCATCCGATCCACGTTGCCGCGGATGGTGTTGATCTCGCCGTTGTGCAGGATGAGCCGGTTGGGGTGGGCCCGTTCCCAGCTGGGGAAGGTGTTGGTGGAAAAGCGGGAATGTACCATGGCGATAGCGCTGGTGAAGTCTTCGCTCTGCAGATCGGGATAGAAGGCCCGAAGCTGGCTGACCAGAAACATGCCCTTATAGACCACCGTGCGGCTGGACAGAGAGCAGACGTACGTATCGGCATTGCTCTGTTCAAAGGCCCGCCTGACCACATACAGCCGCCGGTCAAAGTCAACGCCCTGCTTCAGATGACCGGGCCGGGCGATAAAACACTGTTCAATGACGGGCATACAGGCCCGCGCCCGTTCGCCCAGCACTTCCGGGCAGACAGGAACGGCCCTCCAGCCCAGAAACCGCAGGCCCTCCTTCTGGGTCACGATCTCCATCAGCTTCCGGGCCTGCGCCCGTTTCAGATGGTCGGCGGGCAGAAACAGCATGCCCACGCCGTAATCCCGCTCGGCGGGCAGGTCGAAGCCCAGCTCCAAACGGCTGAAAAAAGCGTGGGGAATCTGCGTCATGATGCCCACGCCGTCGCCGGTGCTGCCGTCGGCGTCCTTGCCCGCCCGATGCTCCAGCTTTTCTACAATTTTCAGCGCCTGATCCACCGTGCTGCGGGTCTTGACGCCCTCGATGCTGACCACGGCTCCGATACCGCAGGCGTCGTGTTCCATCTGGGGAAGATATAAGCCCTGCCGGGCGGCCTCTTCTTGTGCTTTCACAGTCTCAGCCCCTTTGTCGGTCAATGATCTCCGCAGCCACCTCGGCCATTTTCCGGCGGGTGGTCATGCTCCGTTTCTGCAGGTAACGGTGGGCTTCCTCCTCCGTCATCAGCCTGACTTCCTGCAGATAGATTTTCGCCTGACGGATCAGCTCCTGATCGGCAGCGCTCTGCTTGGGCCGTGCCTGCTCCATTTCAGAAAGCTGCTCCAGCATCCGCACGGAGGCGGTCAGGTCGTGCTGGTTCACCGGCAGCGGCAGACGAAAAACGCGCGGATTTTCGCACATTTCCAGTTGATTTGGCTTGGCCACCACCAGCATGCAGGCCAAGCCGTCCAGATCGTCGTAAAGCTGATCGGCAGTGCAGTCGGCCAGCTTCACGCCGCAGACCACCACGCCGCCGCCCATGAAATGCACGGCCCGAAGCACCTCCGCGCCGGTGCGGCAGGAGGCGCGCACAGGAAAAGAGGATGCCGCAAACAGCTCGCAGACCCGCTGCCTGGTCACTTCCGATTCAAAGGCAACGATCAGACGACTCATAGGGCATCCTCTCCTTATTCAGAAAATATTCAAAATACAGATTTCTTCTTCCGGCGGGAGCATTCGTCCTCGGATGCCCCGCCGGAAAAGGCTCATAAGCTTTAGTAGGTGATCAGATACTTGCTCAGCTCCCAGTTGCTGACATGGGTGCGGTACTCATCCCATTCCTTTTCCTTGCCCGCCACATACTGGCTGACGATATGCTCGCCCAGCGTGTCGCAGATCAGCTTGTCCTTCTGGAACGCCACTACCGCGTCATGCAGGGTTCCGGGCAGGCTGTGAATGCCCTTGGCTTCCCGCTCGGCGGGCGTCATGGCAAAAATATTCTCGGTGATCTCAGCCGGCGGAGTCAGCTTGCGCTCGATACCGTCCAGACCGGCGGCCAGACACACGGCCAGCGCCAGATAGGGGTTGCAGGAGGGATCGGGGCAGCGCAGCTCCACGCGGGTCGCCTGTCCGCGGGCGGCGGGGATGCGGATCAGCGCGGAACGGTTGGAAGCGGACCACGCAGTATAGCAGGGGGCCTCATAGCCGGGCACCAGACGCTTGTAGGAGTTGACCAGCGGGTTCAGAATGGCGTTCATGCTGCTGACGTGAGTCAAAAGGCCCGCAATGAAGTGATACGCATCGGCGGACAGCTTCTTCTCGCCGTTTTCATCGAAGAACACGTTCTTGCCGTCCTTGAACAGAGACATGTTGGTGTGCATGCCGCTGCCGTTGATGCCGAAGATGGGCTTGGGCATGAAGGTAGCGTGCAGGCCGTTCTTCTGGGCCAGCGTCTTGACGGCCAGCTTGAAGGTCATGATGTTGTCGGCGGCGGTCAGGGCCTCAGCATACTTGAAGTCGATCTCGTGCTGACCGGCGGCCACCTCGTGATGGGAAGCCTCGATCTCGAAGCCCATCTTTTCCAGCGTCATGCAGATTTCCCGGCGGGTGCTCTCGCCGTGATCCAGCGGGCCCAGATCAAAGTAACCGGCTTCGTCGTTGGTGGCGGTGGTGGGCTTGCCTTCTTCGTCCGTCTGGAAGAGGAAGAATTCGCACTCCGGACCAACGTTGAAGCTGTAGCCCATATCGGCCGCTTTCTTCAGCACCCGCTTCAGCGCGCCCCGGGGATCGCCCACAAACGGCGTTCCATCGGGATTGTATACGTCACAGATCAGGCGGGCTACCTTGCCCTGCTGGGGCCGCCAGGGCAGCACGGTAAAGGTATCCAGATCCGGATGCAGGTACTGGTCGGATTCCTGGATGCGCACGAAACCCTCGATGGAGCTGCCGTCAATCATGATCTCATTATTGACCGCCTTCTCGATCTGGGAAGCCGTAATGGCCACATTTTTCAGCTGGCCAAAAATATCGGTAAACTGCATGCGGATAAACTCCACATCGTCCTCATGCACCATACGAATGATGTCATCCTTGCTGTACCTGCTCATGATGAAACCCTCCTTAAAAATAAGCAGAGCAAGGCATGCTGCACACAGCACCCTTGCTCTGCAATGCGTGTATGATAGCAGATTCCATTTTTCCCGTCAATAGGAAATCCGCGATAAAAGTGTATTTTTTTCGTTTTTCACGGCATTGAAAAAGGGCCGCCTTTCCCGGCAATTTTCCTCGGAAAAACGACCCATCTTTTCACCTTACAGGCAGTTGGAAACCAGCCAGCCCACGGCCACCAGAGCCGCGGCGTAGCCAAGTCCCACCAGTTTCCTCTTCAAAATGCGCTGTGCCATTGCTCCGCCTCCATTCGTTCGGTCAAAAATACGTTGCGGTTAGTTTCATTTAACCGCAAGATGATCTTATCATTTTTTCGAAAGGCTGTCAACCGCTCCTTTTGGGTTTTGCTATCTTTCATCCCGCACTGTCAAAGATACGGGCATCACCAGCGTCTGCAGCGGACGCTCCGGCTGTTCGATCCTTTCCAGCAAGAGCCGGGCAGTAAGCCGGGCTTCCTCCTCCAGATCGCTGTGAATGGAGGATAGCGGAATGGGCGCGGCCAGCGCGGACTGAATATCGTCGAAGCCCACTACCGGCAGAGGCCGTTTCAGCATGCACATCAACCGCCACGCCAGCAGATCGTTGAAAGCAAAGACGCCATCCGTTTCTTCAGGAAGCGTGTCCAGCATCCGCCCCAGGTCATCTCCCAGCGGAGATACCTCCCGCACCAGTCCGTTTTCGGAAATTTCCGCCTCCATCAGCGCCTGCCGGAAGCCTTCCAGCCGCAGGCGGGCGCTGGAAATGCTGGGCGTGGCGGTCAAATACAGCGGATGACGGCAGCCCAGCTCCAGCAGACGTCGGGTTGCCAGATAGCCGCCCCGCCGGTCGTCCCAGACCACCGCATCCTCCTGAGGGTCGTCAAACTGACGGCCAATCAACACACAGGGTACGCTTTGGCCGCGGAGCAGCTCCAGCGCCTCCCGGCCCTTCTGACAGGGGCACAGCACTACGCCTTCCACCTTTCGGCTCAGGGCAGTACGAATGGCCTTGACCTCCGTTTCTTCCGCTTCATCGGTGTTCAAAATCAGCGTTTCAAACCCGGCCCGGGCAAACTGCTGGGCCAGCAGTTTGATTTTAATTGCAAAAAGAGGATTGGCAATATCGCCAAAAGCCAGTGCGATCACCCGGCTCCGGCCGCACCGGAGAGCCTGCGCCGCCGCGTCGTGCTGATAGCCCTGACGGCGCGCCTCGGCCAGAATGGCGGTCTTGGTTTTTTCCGCCACCAGCGGAGAGCCCCGCAGCGCCAGCGAAACAGTATTGGCCGTTACGCCGACGGCCTGCGCCACGGTTTTCAGGGTGGGTCTTGCTGCCATGGGGATTCTTCCCGCCTTTCTCTGCGTCGATCGTTCTTTGGGAAGAATAGCAGGATTTCCGCGGCTTGTCAACGTTTCCGGAGGCGGCGCTTCTCCCCTGCTTCTTTCCGAAAAGCGGGCACAGAAAAACCGCCGGGATCTCTCCCGGCGGCGATGATTCGATTTTCAGCAAACCTTAGCGGCTCAGCAGGGTCACTTCGGTCTCCTTGTCGAAGAAATGCAGGTGGTTCACGTCGAAGGCAACCTGCACGTCCTGACCGGCGCGGCTGGTGGTACGGGGGTTGACGCGGGCGATGATGTTCTCGTCCTTGCCGCTGGTGGACAGGTACAGATAGGTCTCGGAGCCCATCAGCTCGGTCACTTCAACCTTGGCGTTGATGACGGCGTTGCTGGCGGTCTGCACGAACACGTCTTCGTCATGGATGTTCTCAGGACGGATGCCCATGATGACTTCCTTGCCGATGTAGTTCTCGTCGGTGAACTTGCTCAGCTTGCTGGTGGGGATGGTGATCTTGTTGTCGCCGAACTTGGCCACAACGTCGTTGCCTTCCTTCTCCAGGGTCGCATTAAAGAAGTTCATCTGGGGGCTACCGATGAAGCCGGCCACGAACAGGTTGGCGGGATAGTCATACAGGTTCTGGGGGCTGTCCACCTGCTGGATGAAGCCGTCCTTCATAACCACGATACGGGAAGCCATGGTCATAGCTTCGGTCTGGTCGTGGGTAACATAGATGAAGGTGGTCTGCAGGCGCTGATGCAGCTTGGTGATCTCCGTACGCATGGCAACGCGCAGCTTGGCGTCCAGGTTGGACAGAGGTTCGTCGAACAGGAAGACCTTAGGCTCACGGACGATAGCACGGCCCAGAGCAACGCGCTGACGCTGGCCGCCGGACAGAGCCTTGGGCTTACGGTTCAGCAGGTGAGCGATGTCCAGGATACGGGCGGCTTCTTCCACGCGCTGCTTGATCTCAGCCTTGGGGGTCTTGCGCAGCTTCAGACCGAAAGCCATGTTGTCAAACACGGTCATGTGGGGATACAGAGCGTAGTTCTGGAACACCATAGCGATGTCGCGATCCTTGGGAGCGACGTCGTTGACCAGCTTATCGCCGATGTAGAGTTCGCCGCTGGAGATTTCTTCCAGACCGGCAACCATGCGCAGGGTGGTGGACTTACCGCAGCCGGAAGGTCCGACCAGAACGATAAATTCCTTATCTTCGATCTCCAGGCAGAAATCGCTGACAGCCGTCACATTGCCGGAATATACTTTGTAAATGTGGTTCAAAGACAAACTTGCCATTCTTGTTTCCTCCTTACATGGTTCATCGGTACGCCCTACCAGGACATGGCGTATCATCAATGATGTACCTGTATTATAGCGAAAATCCGGCCGGAATGTAATTGACTATTTTTACTAAGATTCACCCTGCGGTTTGTGTATGATGTACAGGCTGGCGAAAATGCCGCCATATTTACTTATTCATTTCGAAGAGCTTCCACCGGCTTCAGCCGGGCGGCCCGGGAGGCGGGAACTACGCCGGAAAGGAGACCTACCGCCAGCGCACAGGCGAAAACAGCCGCGCAGTCTCCCGCCATCAGTACCGGGTGCAGGCCGATGCTGCCGGCCGCCGCCTGAATGAGCCATATGCCGGTCAGAAGGCCCAGAACGCCGCTGACCGCCGCATAGATCAGCGCCTCCATCAGAAACAGGCGGCAGACCAGCCCCGGCTCCGTGCCCAGCGCCATCATCACGCCGATCTCTCTGCGGCGCTCCCGGACGCTGACCAGCAGAATATTCATCACGCCGATGCCGCCCACCAGCGTGCAGATAAAGGCCACCCATTTCAGCACGTCCACAAAAACGGCGATCACGCTTTCGGCTGCCTCGCTCTGCGCCTGCAAAGTCAGAGCCTCCGTTTCAATGCCGCGGCGGCGCGACAGCAGCTCCCGTGCCTCCAAAGCCAGCTCGGTAGGCTGAAGCGCCTCCCCGGTCAGCAGCGTGATCTGGCTGAGCCGGCTTCCCATGCTGTCCGCAAGGGTTTCCAGCGGAACAAAGGCGGCGCGGTTCCAGTCCAATCCGGAGGCCCGATCCTCCAGCCGGAGAACGCCCGCGCACCGGAGCAGCATTCCCCCGGCTGTGACCAGATCGCCCGGACCGCTTTTCAGCTCTGCGGCCAGTGTTTCGCCCAGAAGGATGCTGCCGCCGCCCTGATGCCATTCCTGCGCAGGAAGCATTTTTCCCTCCGTAACGACCGCCCCGGCCATCTGCAGGCAGGCAGGATCGCAACCCACCAGCACTGACTCGCTTTCCTTTTCCCCCGTGGCGATCTTGACGGGAAGGGTCAGCTGTTCCGCCGCAGAGACCCTCAGTTCCTGCTCCAGCAGCGCGCCGTCGCCCCGCATCAGAGGTTCTTCCTGACAGGCGGCGGTCAGCCACACCCGGTCGATGCCCAGCCGGGTCATTTCCGCCCGAACCTGATTACGCCCCGCCGTTCCCAGCGTCAGCACCGCCAGAATGGCCCCGATCCCGATGGACATGCCCAGCACCGTCAGCAGGGAGCGCACCGGCGCGGCAAAAATATTGCGGAAGCTGAACCGCCACTGCTCCCTCCATTTCAAGAGGCGGGCACCTCCTTCACCGGGCAGCCGGGCGACAGACGGTTTTCCTCCGGGTTCAGCGCCACTCTTTTGCCCAGCAGTTCTTCCGGGACCTGCACCATTTGCCCGGCACAGTCCGGATCATCCAGCGGATAACGGCTCACTGTGCCATTCTCCACCAGCCACAGGCAGCCCTCTCCGTCCACCGCCTCCGGCGGGACCAGCGGAACGTCCCGGCGGCTTTCCTGAACCAGCTCCACCACGCAGCGCTGGCCCGTTTCCGCCGTCAGCGCGGTCTTGGGGTCGAACACCAGCCGTTGGACGCTCTGCCCGGTGGAGACATCTGTTTCCGGCGCGCCGATAGCCGTCAGGCTGGCCTGGCCCACAGGCTGTCCGGCGGAATCCAGGATCGTCGCTTCGGCCCCTGTTCCGATCCTCGAAGCGACCGAGCTGCGGCAAACGGCCGCCACATTTTTTTCCGTGCTGTGTACCACTGCCAGCACATCGCCGGCGTTCAGAAGATCGCCTTCCTGCCGGTACACCGGACCCATTACGCCGTCCTGCTCCGCCCGGATCTGTTTTAGGGCGACGGACTGTTTCAGCGCCGCTTCCTGATTTTCCATCTCCAGCCGCTCCGAGAGCTTCCACAGGGCAGCCTCCTGCCCAAAGGCCGCCACGGCTTCCTCCATGGCATGCTGGCCTGCGGCCAGCCGTTCCAGCGCAGCTTCCTCCTGGCTGGTATCCAACGCGAACAGCAGCTGCCCCTTTCGGACGGTTTCTCCCTCTCGGGCGCAAATCTGGCGCAGAACGCCTCCCTGCAGGCACACGGCGGGCTGCTGTTGTCTATACTGCACCGCGCCTTCTGCCAGCGTGGTTTTCGTCCAGTTTCCCCGTTGGACGACGGCTGTTTTGACCGGGGTTTTCGGCGTATAGGGCAAAAGAAAAAGCGTCGTCACCGTTGCCAGAGTCACGGCGATAACGCTCAGGGAAGCATGGGTTCTGGTCATGGCGGTCCCTCCCGGCGGCAGATTGCTACCACTATTGTGGCCGAAAGCAGGCGAAGCACACATGCCAAAAGAAGGGGAAAAAGGGGGAGATCATTGCGTTGACTGATCGGGCGGTTCTTTGGGCGTTCGCACTTTTCTTTCGATGGCCCGAAGGAATTCAGGCAAACAGCAAGCGGAGCGCACGGCAGCGCGGGCCGCGCCGATGGTTTGCCCCGAGGAAAGCATCCTGCTTCTGTCGTTGAGTGACAACTCTACCGTAAGAAATTTCCGCCGGTGGGAATGACGCGCCGACTACGGCGCGGAATGGGACTTGCCGTCCTATGGGTTTCTCGCCAGCTTCGGTGTCCGAAGGTTTCCAAAGGGCGAGCGGAAAGCCCTTTGGTGCGCCCGCAGG
>CAKUCE010000067.1 GCA_934643535.1 uncultured Clostridia bacterium
CATGGTCACAGGCGATTTCCCGTCCATGCAGCCGCCCATGGCTTCGGGCATACTCCAACTTTTGAAGTATAGCACAATTTCTGCAACAATGTAAAGGATGAAATTTGATTTTTTTGCTGGTTTTTTGTTTTTTCGCTTCTTTTTCCCGTTTTAGAGGCTGTTTTTCCGCCGACGCGGGCGCTTGTGTTTTGCCGGTTGCGCGCAGGCGGGGGTTGATGCTATAATAAAGGATGAGTTACGCTGCCCGAGGGCGCGTTCTTCATCCCCCACAAATCAAATGGTAAGGAGTTAACCGGCGTGGCAATGAAAGATTTTTTCAAAAAGCTGCTGGGACAGAGCAACGACGCGGAGGTACGGCGGCTGCAGAAGATCGCGGACAGCGTTCTGGCTCTGGAAGACAAATACAAAGGCCTTTCCGACGAGGAGCTGCAGCAGCAGACTCCCCTTCTGAAAGAACGGCTGCACAAGGGCGAAACCGTGGATGAGATCCTGCCCGACGCATTCGCGGCCTTCCGGGAGGCAGTCTGGCGGGTGGACGGCAAGCGGCTGTTCCCCGTGCAGATCATGGGCGGCATCTGTCTGCATCAGGGCCGCATCGCCGAAATGAAGACCGGCGAGGGCAAGACCCACACCGCCACCCTGCCCGCCTACCTGAACGCCCTGACCGGCGAAGGCGTCCATATCGTCACCGTCAACGACTATCTGGCCAAGTTTCAGGGCGAATGGATGGGCAACATTTTCCGCTTCATGGGCATGAGCGTTGGCATCATCGTCCACGACATGGACAACGCCCAGCGCCGGGAGGCCTACGCCTGCGACGTGACCTACGGCACCAACAACGAAATGGGCTTCGATTACCTGCGCGACAATATGGTCATCCGGGAAAGCGATATGGTGCAGCGGGGCCACGCCTACGCCATCGTGGACGAGGTGGACTCCATCCTCATCGACGAAGCCCGCACGCCCCTGATCATTTCCGGGCAGGGCGACAAGTCCACCGAGCTGTACGCACGGGCGGATCAGTTCGTCTCCCGGCTGAAAAACGAAGAGGACTACACCGTAGCCGAAAAGGAAAAGGCCGTCTCCCTCACCGACGAGGGCGTGGCCCGGGCCCAGAGCTTCTTCATGGTGGAAAACATCGCCGACATGGAAAACAGCGAGCTTTACCATCATATTCTGGCCGCGCTGAAGGCCCACGCCCTCATGAAGCGGGACGTGGACTACGTGGTGCAGAACGGCGAAGTCGTCATCGTGGACGAGTTCACCGGCCGTCTGATGGTGGGCCGCCGTTATTCCGACGGTCTGCATCAGGCCATCGAGGCCAAGGAACACGTGAAGGTGGAGCGGGAAAGCAAGACGCTGGCCACCATCACCTTCCAGAACTACTTCCGCATGTACAAGAAGATCTCCGGCATGACCGGCACGGCCAAGACGGAGGAAGAAGAGTTCGAGGGCATCTACAATCTGGACGTGGTGCAGATCCCCACCAACCGCCCCATGATCCGCAAGGACATGAACGACGTGGTCTACAAGACCAAAAAGGGCAAGTTCAACGCCGTGGTGGAGGAGATCGTGGCGCGCCACCAGACGGGTCAGCCCATTCTGGTGGGCACGGTCAACGTGGAGACCAGCGAGCTTCTTTCTCATCTCATCCGGCTGCGGGGCGTGCCTCACGAAGTGCTGAACGCCAAGCACCATCAGAAGGAAGCCGAGATCGTGGCCCAGGCCGGTCACGTGGGCGCGGTCACCATCGCCACCAACATGGCGGGCCGCGGCACGGACATTCTGCTGGGCGGCAACCCGGATTTCCTGGCCCGGCGCAAGCTGCGGCAGGACGGCGTCCCGGAAGAGATCATCATGGAAGCCATCGGCCACAATGAGAACGTTCCGCCGGAGGTTCTGCAGGCCCGCAGGGCCTATCAGGAAGCCTTTGCTTCCTTTAAGAAGGAAACCGACGCGGAGCATGAAAAGGTCATGGCGCTGGGCGGCCTGCACATCATTGGTACGGAACGCCACGAGAGCCGCCGTATCGACAACCAGCTGCGAGGCCGCGCCGGCCGTCAGGGCGACCCGGGCAGCACACAGTTCTTCATCAGTCTGGAAGACGACGTGATGCGGCTCTTCGGTTCCGAGCGCATTGCGCCCATGATCGAGCGGCTGGGTCTGGAAGAAGATCAGCCGCTGGAGGCGGGCATGCTGACCAAGCAGATCGAAGCGGCGCAGAAACGCATCGAGGGCCGGAACTTTGCCATCCGCAAGAGCGTTCTGGAATACGATGACGTGATGAACCAGCAGCGCGAGCAGATCTACGGCCAGCGCAAGGAGATTCTCATGGGCGGCGACGTCAGCGCCACCATTCACGCCATGGTCCACAAGCTGATCGAGACCACGGCCAAGCTGAACTTCACCGGCGAGGGCAGCTTCGACTGGAGCGTATCCGACGCGAAGGAATATCTGGAAAAGCTCTGTCTGAAGCCCGGCACGCTGGACCAATACGCCGAGCAAATCAAGAAGATGGACGAGCCCGACGAGCTGGTCAAGTGGCTGGAGAAGGACGCGGACGACTTCTACGCCGAGCGGGAGGCTTTGCTGACCGAGATCGGCATCGACATGCGGGAATTTGAACGGGTCGTGCTGCTTTCCGTCATCGACCGGCACTGGATGGATCACATCGACGACATGGACAACCTGCGGGACGGCATCGGTCTGCGGGCCTACGGCCAGCAGAATCCGGTGCAGGAGTACCGCCGGGAAAGCTACGACATGTTCAACGACATGATCCACCTGATCCGGGAAGAAACGGTACGCCGCATTTACCAGAGCCGGATCCAGCGTCTGCCGGAGCGGCGGAAGGCCGTCGATCTGGAAAAGACGCAGGCCGGTCTGCAGGGCGAGAACACGAACGGCCAGGCAAAGAAGGGCGGCGCGCCCGTGAACAAGTCGCAGCCCGGCGCGGTCGGTCGGAACCAGCCCTGCCCCTGCGGCAGCGGCAAAAAATACAAGCACTGCTGCGGCAGGGGGTGACCCCCTGCACCCCGGACTGCGCGCCGATGGCGCGCAGGGCGCTCGAGGGAAAGCTGGCTGGCCGGGTTTTACCGCCGTGGCACAACAGGTGCCACGGCTCGCCGGTCTGGTCGAGCTGAATGCCGATTGGCGATACAAGGCCGCCGCTCGGCGAAGGGCCTCGCAGCTGGCGGAAGGGACGTTGCTATTTGGCCCCTGGACTGGGTGGCACGCTACCACAAAAGATTCTCTTTTACATCTACCGTCTCAGAAAGGAATTGGAAAGATTATGGCGATGATTGATACCGAACGATATGCTCAGGAGCTGAGCAAGCTGCGCGAGACGGTGGAAAAGGCCGCCGATGCGCTGCATCTTCCTCAGTTGGAGGAAGAGCTGACCGAGCTGAAGGAAGAAATGAACGAGCCTGAATTCTGGAACAATCTGGAGCGCTCCACGGCGGTCAACCGGAAGGTGGGCCAGATCGAAGGCAAGATCAATCACGTGGCCCGGCTGCGTTCCCGTGCGGACGACATTGAGGCCATGCTGATGCTGCTGAACGAAGAGCCCGACGAAGAAATGGCCAACGAATGTGAAACCGAGCTGACCGACCTGACGGCCGACGCGGACGCCTTGGAGCTGGAAACCATGATGCGCGGCGAATACGACAGCTGCAACGCGGTTCTGAGCCTCCATGCGGGCGCGGGCGGAACGGAAGCGCAGGACTGGACGTCCATGCTGTACCGGATGTACACCCGCTACTGCGAACGCCACGGCTTCAAGGTGACGGTCAACGATATTCTGGAAGGCGACGAAGCGGGTCTGAAAAGCGTGACCTTCCAGGTGGAGGGCGAAAACGCCTACGGCTTCCTGCGCAGTGAACGGGGCGTACACCGTCTGGTGCGTATTTCTCCCTTCGATGCCAACGCCCGCCGTCACACCTCCTTCAGTTCGCTGGACGTGGCCCCCATTCTGGAAGGCGATCAGGACTTCGAGGTCAACATGGAGGAAGTCCGCATCGACACCTACCGTGCCGGCGGCGCGGGCGGCCAGCACGTTAACCGTACCGACTCCGCCGTGCGTATGACTCATATTCCCACCGGCATCGTGGCCCAGTGCCAGAACGAGCGCAGCCAGATCCAGAACCGCGAGGTCTGCCTTCGCATCCTGAAAAGCCGCCTGCTGGAGCTGAAGCAGCGCGAGCGGGAAGAGCAGATGAGCGACATCAAGGGTGAAATGAAGAAGATCGAATGGGGCAGCCAGATCCGTTCCTATGTGTTCCAGCCCTACACCATGGTCAAGGACCACCGCACCGGCTATGAAAGCGGTAATGTGGACGACGTGATGGACGGCAATCTGGACGGCTTCATCACCGCCTACCTGAAGATGCAGTAATGCATCACGAGGATTCAAGAAAAATCCGGAAAGGAAGCCATCCTGTGAAAGCTGACCTTACCGCTGGGGAGCGCCGGGAGCGGGCGCTTCGCTATGCAAGCTACGGGCTGATGGTGCTGTCCCCCTTCCTGCTGCTGGGGATCCTTTCGCTGATTCTGGGCCGCAGCGTGCTGGATTCCTGGCCCATCTGGACCGACGAGCTGGACTACTGGCGCAGCCTGCAGAACTGGGACGCCGTCGGCTTTGCCACCGGCTACAGCGGCCTTTCGGAGATTGTGCCGGAGGCCGGTACGCTCAGCGTCCACGGTCTGACGGCCATCGTGTTCTACGGCTGGTTTGTCAAGCTCTTCGGCCTGAGCCACAACACCATTGTGCTGTGCAACGCCCTGTGGGTTTCGCTGGGAGCGCTTTTGTTCTGCCTGCTGCTGAAGCCCAGACCGCTGGCCTGCGTCTACATCAGCGTCCTGCTGGCCACCTATGCGCCGGTGGTGCTGTACGCCTTCACCTCCATGACCCAGCTGTGCCAGTACGGCGTTCTGCTGATCTATCTGGCCTTTCTGCTGCGGTATGCCCGAACCCGCAAAACGGGCTGGCTGCTGCTTTCGGGGCTCAGCGTCGTGCTGATGTGCTGTTTCCGCATCAACTATCTGCTGCTGGTCTTCCCGGTAACATGGGTCTGGGGCGGCGGCAAAAAGCTCTGCATGAAAACCGTCCTGTTTACCCTGCTGGGCCTGTGCCTGGTGACCGGCATCTACCTGCTGACCAGCCAGTGGTCAGCCCCCTATGCGCTGGGCTTCCCCTACGCCCTGTCCCGGGCGGGCAGCTTTGCGCTGATGGTGCGCATGGTGCTGAGCCATTTCAAGGCCAATCTGCTCAGCTTTTTCGCCTTCCGCCGCTACAGTCCCCTTCTGTGGTGGTTCCGGGTGTTCTATCTGGCCATGCTTGTCCTCTGCCTGTTCAAGGCCTTCCTGCAGGTCAGAAAAAATGGCCGGGGCCTGAAGCCGGGGCTGAACGCCGCGTCGGTCTGGAGCTTCCTGTGGCTGGGCAGCGCACTGGGCATCGTGCTGGTGTTCAACGATGTAAGCGCATGGACGGATTTCCACATTCTGGCTCCCATGCTCTGGCTCATTCCCGTCTATCTGACCTGCCGGAAAAAGAAACTTCTGCCCGCGCTGGCGCTGGCGGGAAGTCTGGCGCTGACGGTATTCCTCTGTTTTCAGCCGCCCATGGGCGCCTATGCCGACCTGGACCGGTTCGATCCGCCTGCGGTCAACGAAAGCCTGACAACGGCCATGAGCTATATCACCTACGATCCTGCGGCGGACGATCCTTTCGAGAACACGGTCCGCACCGACCTGAACGGCGAGCGCCTTCTGATGGATCTGGAAGAAGGGCTGGGCCTGCAATACGGCTGGTTCACCCCGGACAGTCTGGGCAAAAGCCGCTGGATTCTGACCGACACGCTGAAGGTGGCGCTGGAAGGCTACGAGCAGGTTTATTCCACCCATGGTGCCGCCGTCTACCGCAAGATCGAAGCGCCAAAGGAGCCTTAAATGACGCAAAAGAAAACCATCGACTGGAAAACTTGGCTGCTTCTGCTGCTGTGTGCGGTGGGGCTGTTCTGGTTTTCCTACCGGCTTTTCGCCCTCCTGTGCTACCGGCCCAGCTCCGATCTGAGCATCCACATGACATGGGCGGGCGAATGCAGCTTCGGAGACTGGCGGTCGTTCTTTCATCACGCCGCTCATCCCATGTGGCACGCGCTGGTCACGCTGGCGAAAGGGCTGTTCGGTTTCTCGCTGGAACAGACAGCCGCCGCCGTCACCGCGCTGTGCAAGGCGGCAGAGTTCGTTCTCATCGCCCTGCTGTTCTTCCGGGAGGAAACGCTGCGGGGCTGGCGGGCGGTACTGGCCGCGCTCTGCTGCGTACTGGTATCCAGTCTGCGCCTGTCCTTCTATAATCCCACCGTTTATCTGGGCGTTGGCACGCCCAATACGTGGCACAGCCCCACTCAACTGATTTCCATGGTGTGGATGCTGCTGTGCGTGCCCTACGTCGCCCGCTGCTATGACGACGGCATGGCGCTGACCGGCACGGAGCATCCCCGGCTGAACTGGAAGCGGCAGGCGCTTCTGTGCCTGATGCTCCTGTGCAGTTTGGCCGCGAAACCTACCTTCATGCAGACCTTCCTTCCTGCCGCCTGCCTGTTCTATCTGGCGCAGTGGATCCGCCGCCCCAGGGCTACGCCCTTTGTGGTGCAGACCCTTTTGTGGGTGCTTCCCGCCGTGGCGCTGATGGTTCTGCAATACCTGTACTATTTCGGCATCATCGTGCCCTATCAGAGCGGCATGGTGCTGGAAATGAGCTGGGCCAAGCTGGGCAGCGTCCTGCTGGCCACGCTGCTCATCCAGGCTTTCCCGCTGTACGCGCTCTGGGTCTGCCGCCGTCAGAAAAAGGACACCCTGTTCTGGCTGACCCTATGGATGGATCTGACGGGCGTTGTGGAATTTCTGATTCTGGGCGAATCTGGCCGCCGGGCCGCCGACGGCAACTTCGGCTGGGGCATGATGGGCGCGGCGCTCATGCTGTGGGTGGTCATGCTGCCCCGCTTCCTCCGGGACATCCGGGAACGCGGCAAACCGTCCGTTGCCCACTGGGCTGGGTTGGGGCTGCTCCTGTGGCATCTTGGTTCCGGTATTTATTATCTGTACTATCTGGTCACCTCCGGCAATGTGCTTTGAGCGCCGTCCTGCTTCGTCAGACCGCTGAGCGTTCGATATTCCGCCAGTCCGCTGGCAATGGCTTCTGCGATCTTCCGCTGATAATCGGGAGACAGCAGGAGCTTTTCTTCTGCCGAATTGCTGAGAAAGCCGCACTCCACCAGCGCCGAGGGAAGCCGGGAGCGCAGCACATAATAGTCCCCCGCCATGGCGGAACGTTCTTTTTTCGGCTTCAATCCAGCGATCAGATGCTTCTGCAGCACGCCCGCCAGCAGCCGTCCAGCGTCGCCGCCCCGCTGATAAAACACCTGCGGGCCGCTTTCGCTGCGGCTTCGATACTCGTTCATATGGATGCTCAGAAACACATCGGCCTGATTTTCCAGCGCGATATTCACCCGCCTCTGAAGATCCTCCCGCTTGCGGGCCTTGGTGGCGGTGGTTCCCTCTTCGCAGAGGCATACGTCCTCCCGGCGGGTCAGGACCACCCTGGCTCCCTGCGCGGCCAGTTCTTTTTCCACGACCAGCGCGATCTCCAGATTGACGTCCTTTTCCCACCGGCCGCTGTCCCGTGCCCGCGCACCGCCGTCGTAGCCGCCGTGACCGGGGTCCAGCGCGACCGTCATCCCGGACAGAGCAGCCTCTCCCCGTTCCGTGGCCTGAATGTCCGGCAGCGGCTCGGCCTGCCTCGGCAGGCACAGGTATACCGCCATACAGCTCAACAGCAGCAGAACGCACCCTCTCACCCGGGATCTTTTCCTCTCCAGCAGCGCAGATACCGCCTTCATGCAGCGTCTCCCTCCATTTTTGCCTGATTCTATGCATATTCATTGCGAAATATGACCAAAATATTTCCATCTGTTCCATTGATTATACAGAAGTCATGACTTTCCCATGACGTTTTCCTAACTTTCCACATAGTTTTCCACTGAAAAAGCCCTTTTCCACCGTGCAAAAGCCATTTTATGTGGAAAACTTCCTGTTGAAAACCCTCTGCATAAAAGTTTTCCACATACGGGAAAAATGTGTTATCTTTGTGGAAAAGCGTGGTTTCCGTCGAAAAACCGTGCTACAATCAATCGAAAGCCTCAAAAATCTGTCGTTTCGGGAGGAAAAGCCATGGACATCGACCAGACGCAGGACTGCTGCTTTACCCATGAGGAAAACTGGTTCCGCTACCGGGTGGGAGCCATTATTCTGGAGGAAAACGCCGTGCTGGTTGCCACCAACGCCGCCTGCGATTTTTACTATTCCATCGGCGGCGGCGTTCATCTGGGTGAGACCGCCGAGGAGGCCGTGCGCCGGGAGGTGCTGGAAGAAACCGGCCTGCCCTACGAGATCGACCGGCTGGCCTTTGTCCACGAAAACTTTTTTGAGGGCGAAGGAAGCATCGCCGGGCTGCACTGCCACGAGCTTTCCTTCTATTTCCTGATGAAACCCATGGGCAAGCGGGAGATCACGAAACGGGGCCGGTGCGTTGACGGCGAGGAATGGGTCTGCTGGCTGCCGGTGGACCGTCTGTCGGATTACACGGTCTATCCCCTGTTCTATGCCGAATGGCTCCCCCATCTGCCTCGGGAGACCGTCCACATCGTCACCGACCGCCGTCAGCAGGCGCTGAAAAATTCCGGTAAAATCCCATGAGGAAATTGACTTTAGGGCCGTTCTTTGTTACAATAATTGCGCAAAAAACGAACGTTTCTGTTCACGGGAGGTGAGACAATGGACGGTGGCAGTTGCCATCAACGATGCCAGGGCATGGAAAACGATAAACCGCCGCGATGGGTGCGCCGCTGTCTGTTGATCTGCGCCTGAATCCCATACGGCTTGTCTCTGTTTGCCATTGCCCGAACGCAGTCGGCTTCTGCTCCTTCTGACCGGCCCCGGGAAGATCGTCTTTGGTGCAATGGTTTTTTTGCGCCCTTTTTCCCGTCTGCCGTCAGGGTTTCCCTGCCCGCCCCATCTGGTGTGGAGCAACGAAAAAGGAGGAACGAGACATGGACGAGAAGGAAAAGGATGAACGGGAAAAAGAGAATCTGAAAACTTCCGAAGCGCCCGAGAACGCTTCACACGAAGGCCACTCGGACGACGACCATGAAAGCGCCACGGCTCAGCATCCCGACTACTGTCAGGAGCTGGCCACCATCGTCCGGGGCACGATCACGCCCAAGGCGCTGAAGGAAAAAGTTGAAAATTACCACGAAAACGATATTGCCGACGTACTCTCCATCCTGAACCGTGCCGAGCGCGAAAAGCTCTATCACGTGCTGGACGCTCAGACCCTGTCCACCGTGCTGGAATACGCGGAGGACATCGAAGTCTACCTGAACGAGCTGGGGCTTCGGCAGCGTATTCAGGTACTTTCCCACATGGAGACCGACAAGGTGGTAGAGTACCTGAAAACGCTGGACAAAACCGAGCGCAACAATCTGATGGACCTGTTCGACGAGGACACCCGTCACGACGTGAACCTGCTCTGGTCCTTTGATGAGGATGAGATCGGCAGTGTCATGACCACCAACTACATCGAAGTGACCGAAGGCATCAGCGTCCGGGAGGCCATGAAGGAACTGATCGATCAGGCGGCGGAGAACGACAACATCTCCACCATTTACGTCATCGACAAGGACCGCACCTTCTACGGCGCTATCGACCTGAAGGAACTGATCATCGCCCGGGAAAGCACGCCCCTGAATTCTCTGGTGATCACTTCCTACCCCTACGTATACGCGCAGGAGCGCATCGAGGACTGCGTCAACGCCATCCGGGATTACTCCGAGGACTCCATTCCCGTTCTGGACAATCAGAACAAGCTGCTGGGCGTCATCACCGCGCAGGATTTTCTGCAGGTCGTGGACGACGAAATGGGCGACGACTACGCCAAGTTGGCCGGTCTGACTTCAGAGGAGGACCTGAAGGAGCCCATCGGCGAGAGCCTGCGCAAGCGTCTGCCGTGGCTATTGATCCTGCTGGGGCTTGGGCTGGTCGTTTCCAGCGTCGTAGGCGTTTTCGAGGCCGTCGTTGCTCAGCTGACGCTGGTGGTCTGCTTCCAGTCCCTGATTCTGGACATGGCCGGTAACGTAGGTACTCAGTCTCTGGCCGTCACCATCCGTGTTTTGATGGACGAGAACCTGAGCGGCAAGGAAAAGCTGGCGCTGGTCTGGAAGGAATCCCGCATCGGTCTGCTGAACGGCGTGATCCTGGGCACAGCCTCCTTTGTCGCCATCGGGCTGTACATCCATTTCTTCAAGGCGGAAAGCTGGGGCTTTGCCTTCGGCGTTTCCGGCTGTCTGGGAGCGGCGATGGTTCTGGCGATGTTCCTATCCAGCATCACCGGCACCACCATTCCCATGCTCTTTAAGAAGATCCACATTGACCCTGCCGTGGCTTCCGGCCCCCTGATCACCACCCTGAACGACCTTGTGGCCGTCATTTCCTACTACGGCCTCACCTGGCTCTTCCTGATCGAAATGTTCCACCTGCATGGCTAACAGGGGGTGACCCCCTGCACCCCGGACTGCGCGCCTTCGGCGCGCAGGGGCGTAGAGGGACATGCAGCTTGACTGCGGAGTTACCGCCGCTCGGCAACGGGCCTCGCGGCTCGCGGGTC
The DNA here is from genome assembly GCA_934643535.1 of uncultured Clostridia bacterium. GTDB lineage: Bacteria > Bacillota > Clostridia > Christensenellales > Aristaeellaceae > Limiplasma. The sequence goes on from CAKUCE010000067.1 coordinate 10,724, forward strand.
TGGTGTGCTTCCCTGCTTGTTGGCGAGTATAGACCGCCATTCGGCGGAGGGCCTCATGGCTCGCAATAAAGGCCAGCGTGAATTTGGAATCAACGTTGGCTTTTTAGCAGGACTCTGCTCCTTGCACCCCGGACTGCGCGCCTTCGGCGCGCAGGGGCGTAGAGGGACATGCAGCTTGGCTGCGGAGTTACCACCGCTCGGCAACGGGCCTCGCGGGTCTGGTGTGCTTCCCTGCTTGTTGGCGAGTATAGACCGCCATTCGGTGGAGGGCCTCATGGCTCGCAATAAAGGCCAGCGTGGATGTAAACCCACGTTGGCTTTTTCATAAAGGGAGTGCCCCTTGCACGGGCTGCGGGAATAGGTCCGCTCGGCGACCGCCTATACGGCTCGCTTCATCTCATGGAGTTTTTTCCCTGGGCATTTTCTTCCATTTTTGTTTGTTAGGACACAAACCGAAAGGAGACCTTCTATTGGCAGAACTGACATGGAAAGACGGCAAGTGCCGGTGTTCATGGGCGAATCCGCAGAACGAGCTTTATGTGCGCTACCACGACGAGGAATGGGGCATTCCCGTTCACGACGACGCCCGCCTGTTCGAAATGCTGATTTTGGAAAGCTTTCAGGCCGGGCTTTCGTGGGAATGCGTTCTGAACAAACGGGCAGCCTTTCGCCGGGCGTTCGACGGTTTCCGGCTGGACTCGGTCTGTGCCTTTGACGAAGCCAAGCTGAACGCCCTGCAGCAGGATGCTTCCATCATCCGCAACCGCCGCAAGCTGGAAGCCGCTGTGCACAATGCGCGGGTCTTCCGGGAAATCCAACGGGAATTCGGCAGCTTTTCCGCCTATCTTTGGGGATGGACCGACGGCCAGTCCCTCCGGGAGTTCGGCCCCACCTCTTCCCCTCTCTCCGACGCGATCTCCGCCGACCTGAAAAAGCGCGGCATGACCTTTGTCGGCACCACCATCATCTACGCCTACCTTCAGGCCGTCGGCGTCATCAATGCTCACGCCCCCACCTGCCACAGTGCAGGGGCAGTGCCCCTGCACCCCATACCGCGCCCGTAGGGCGCGGGGCTGCTCGTGGGACATGCGAGTTGACTGCGGAGTTACCGCCGCTCGGCGACGGGCCTCGCGGCTCGCGGCAGGGGGTGACCCCCTGCACCCCGAACTGCGCGCCGTTGGCGCGCAGGGCGTTAGCGGGACATGCGGCTTGACTTGAGTCACCGCCATTCGGCGACGGGCCTCATGGCTCGCTACAAATGCCAGCGTGGATTTGAACCCACGCTGGCCTTTTGCGCTGCAGAAATATCCAAGCTGCATCAAAGCATCCCAACCTGCAAAATTTGAGTATGTATACACCCAACTGCGGGGGCGAGGGCGGCGATAGGCAGCGGAGGGAAAAAGGCCCGCCCATTTTGACGGCGGAAAAAGGCGAGTTCGGAGCGCGCCGGATCGCAGGTGAAATCTGGCCAACCATGCTGCGCGCGACATAACGAGCCCCGCCGGCAAAATGGGCA
>CAKUCE010000068.1 GCA_934643535.1 uncultured Clostridia bacterium
CCATGCCGCTTCGCGCCGAGGGGCAGAGGAAGGGAAGAGCCTTCCTCGGGGGTGTTCTCTCCGGCGTTGTCGAGCCGATCGGCGCGGTGCTGACGATTCTTGCCGCACAGCTGGTCATTCCGGTGCTGCCGTATCTTTTGAGCTTCGCCGCGGGCGCGATGCTCTACGTGGTTGTGGAAGAACTGATCCCCGAAATGTCGCAGGGAAAGCACTCCAATCTCGCGACGGTCTTCTTTGCCGCCGGGTTCAGCGTCATGATGGTCCTGGATGTGGCTCTGGGCTGAACGGCGTTTCTGATCCGTAAAAAATACGGGAGGAAGGTTCCATGAAGTATAGCGGCTTTTATTTCTGGATGTTTAAGGGCTCTATGAAGCAGGTGCTGGTGGAGAAATACGACAAGGCGTACGCACAGAGCATCATGAAACAGAGCAAGGGCAGCTGGTAGAAGGAGCGGATGACATTGGAGACGACAATCCGATGGCCTATAACGCGCTCTTCACGCTGGCCTTTGTCGCGCCGTATGTTGCGAGCGAAAAGAAAATCCCGCCGGAAACCGTGCAGGAGATGATGCGGCGCTCGCTGTATCACATCAAGTGGTACTTTGCGCGAACCGACCTGAACACGGACAAGGGAAAGGCGGAGAACAAAAAGAGCATTGTGAAGTACGTGAAATGGTACACGCCCGAAAAAGAAAAGCAGTATCCGACGTCATTCAAGGTGGACTTCGTCGGCCAGCCGTACGAGGGCGCGTGCTATTACCGCATCACCCGCTGTCCCATCTGCGCGTACGCGGAAAAGCTGGGCGTTCGCGAGCTGATGCCCCTGTTCTGTGAGCTGGACGAGGTGATGATCACGCTCCAGCACGGCGTTTTGCACAGGCAGCAGACGATTGCGGGCGGCGGAGATTACTGCGATTATTTTATCACAGGCGACAAAGCGTAAGTCAAAATCACAGGTCATGCACAAAGTCGTTGTAGATCGTGTACTCGCCGACCTTGATATTAGGGTGTATCTGAAAACCCCCAACGCACCCGGACAGTGGACCTTTTCACGCTGCGCTGCACCATTTTTCCTTGAAATACGTCAGTATTCCTGCGAAAAAATGTCTTGCTCAGCGCAAAAATTTCTCGCTGCCGGTCACATTGGGAGTTTTCAGATACACCCTAGGACTTTCGATCACGTCCTTCAGATAAACGATCTGTTGATCGCGCGGACGAGGATATAGCCTGATTCTCATCGTGACCTGCTTTCTGTCTCCGGCTTCGCGCAGAACAGGTGAACGCCCAGTGCGGCGTTAAAGCCCGTCGCGGCAAACACGCTGAAGCGCTCGACCACGCCAAAGAAGTCTGCCGGTACAAGCTTCATGCCAAGCGCGCCTGTGAGCATCAGAAGGAGGGCAGCGCCTGCGCAGATGCCGTAGGAGCGGCAATCGCGGCTTTTTGCGCCGGCAAGTATAATGACGCTCAGCGACACGATCGACAGCAGCACCACCAGCGCGGTGACGATCAGGTGCATTACATCCTGAAACGTGCCTGCGTAGCCGCTCGTGGAGAGCGGGAACATGCGGTAGCCGAGGGCAGAAATCCACTCCATGATGGCGAACAGATAAATTCCGGCGCGCAGCAGCTTGGTTTTCTGTCCCTGAATGCCGACACAGACAACCGTTGCGCAAACGACCTCGCACGCGTTGTACCCGGCGCTGAGCTGGTTCCAGAGGGCAAGCGACGGCGCGTCGGCAGCGCTCAGATCGCTCACGGCCTGCGCCAGCGGATGATAACCGGGATATGCCAGCGGCGAGAAAATTACCGCCAGCGCGTACGAAAGAAAGCTGACGATGCCGAGCAGTCCCAGCTTCTGCACCAAAGATTTTTTCATGGTGTTGTTCCTTTCCATACCAGTGGCAGCGGACACGAAAAAGAGGCAGCACACGACCGCGGAGCCTGCGGCCAGCACTGCGTCTTTTCGTCCGGCTGATGGATGACGTTAATGTAGCTAACTAACAATCGTTAGCTACATGATAGCCATTTCTTTGTAAATGTCAAGAAGAAGTGCGCCGCGTTTTTGCAGGCTTGCCCCCGGAAGAGGAGTCTGCCGGGCAGCGCTATTTCATGCTTGTGCACCAAATAAAAAGAAGCACCGGAATTAAAACTCCGGTGCTTTCTCTTATGGCAAAGAACCGTAATTTTGATAGAAAACCGTCAAGGGGGTGCAACTTCGGTTCTGAGGGGGGTGCATTTTGATTTTAGGGGGGTGCAGTATTATTGGCACTACAGCTTTAATAGAGTCTCCCATGCGGCTGGGAGATTGTTTTTTGTTAAATCGACTCGTCTCAGAAACTCCTTGCAATCAACGAGTTCAAACGTTTCGACCTTCTTCCTATTTTCTATGGCTCTGGCATATTTTACAGCATCGGGGGAATAATGATCTGCTGTAGAAACAAAAATGCACCCTTTGATGTTATCGTAAAGCAGCGAAACTCCCATCAACTCTCGGAGGGCTGTTACCCCCTCAGTTGCATTAGGATTCTCGCGCCGCTTAATTTGAAGCAGAATTTGATTACCACTGTCATCGACTAAAAGACCGTCCTTCCCTCCATCGCGGGTTTTCCCAAAAGCGTACACTTTACATGAGGGGTAAAAATCAGAAAAAACGGAGCGTACTAATTCTTCCATTTTATGTGGGTTAATGGAATAGATAAGGTCTGGCTCTTTGAGCAATTGATGCCTCAAAGCTTCAACTGGGACGGCACAGGATGAATTGTCATATCGCCTAAGTATTGCAGATGAATATTCCAAATCCGTTGCTCGAATGCCATCAACAATTGCATCGCTGCTGTTCTGGTACTTATACTCCCACCAGCCACATATGGGACACTGGACGACTTCTTCCCACTGATTAAAGGAACCAAACAACCAATCTGGATAGTCGTCTACAGACTTTTGATAAATTCGGTTATTGATTGTGGTGTGGCAAAAAGGGCAAATGGATTTGTGCGAAAACAACGGAAGCCCAGATTCAACCGAAACATAGTTTACCACACCTTGGTGTGCGTTCTCGGTTACAAATTCCTTATAGTCTAGAATCATAATAGCCTCCGTATATTGTGATATTTTGCAATGGAAGATTTTTCTGATTATACCACAATTTCTGAGTTCTGCATAGGAAAAGACCGCAGGCGGTTAAACCTGCGGCCTTTGTGCCTATTGGGACTTATACATCAATCTCTGGGCCACCCTGGAACTTAAAGGTCATCCGCCCATCGGCGTGGACGGTCACTGTGTCAATGACAGTCAGCCAGAGTTTCTCGTCAAAATCGGTGAGAGCATCCAGTTCCTGCACCTCGAACATAAAAGCGCCAATGGCTTCTGCCTGGGCTTCCCGAGCAGCCTTTGTTGTACGGAGCTGCTCAAGCTGTGCCGTTGTCTTTTCGAATCGCTCTACAAAACCGTTGTACCGTGCGGCATATTCTTCCTGGTTCTGTGCCGTCTGTGAGTTTTCCGCAATGCAGCGTTTTGTCAGTTCGGTCACAACCTCAATCTCCTCAAGCAGGGTCTGGATTTCCTCATCAATACCCGTGCAGTCCGTCAGCGTAGCCTGCATCAGTCGGCAGTCCTCAAGGATGTTGTCTTTGCTGTCGAGGATGGCGTTAAAGGCGGCAACAAACCGCGCCTTGATGGTTTTCTCGTCCAGATGAGGCGTTTCGCATTTGTGTTCACCCTTGAACTTGTTATTGCATTGCCAGATAACCCTGCGGTATTTTGAGGTCGAGTTCCAGACCTTTGAGCCGAAGAAGGCACCGCAGTCGCCACATATGATGTGGGATGAGAAAATGCTCTTCCCACTGTACTGTCGGCTGATTCGCTTGCGCCGCTCAAATTCGGTTTGCACCTTGTCGAATTCCTCTGGTGTGATAATTGGCTCATGGCTGTGCTCCACATAATACTGCGGCACTTCGCCCTCATTCACTTTTTTCTTTTTTGTAAGGAAGTCGACCGTGAAGCATTTTTGAAGGAGTGCCGCGCCCTTGTACTTCTCATTTTGGAGAATGCTTTCCACCGTGCTGGTCGACCAGTGCTGTTTTCCGGCAGGCGTGGGAATTCCATCTGCGGTTAGTTCATCGGCTATGGCGCATGGGGCCAATCCCTCCATGAACCGGGTGTATATTCTGCGGACAACCGCAGCCTCTTCCGGCACGATTTCTGGGAACCCGTCTGCGCCTTTGCGGTAACCAAGGAACTGCTTGTATGGCAGGTTGACCTTTCCATCAGCAAACCGCTTCCGCTGTCCCCAGGTGACGTTTTCGGAAATGGAACGACTTTCTTCCTGTGCCAAGCTCGACATGATGGTCAGTAGCAGTTCGCCCTTGCCGTCAAAGGTGTAGATGTTCTCCTTTTCAAAGTAGACTTCTACGCCTTTTTCTTTCAGCTTGCGGATGGTTACCAGACTGTCGACTGTGTTTCGAGCGAAGCGGCTGACCGATTTTGTGACGATGAGGTCGATTTTACCGGACATGGCATCGGCAATCATCTCATTGAACCCGATGCGATGCTTGGTGTTCGTGCCGGAGATGCCCTCATCGGTATAGACCTTAACGAACTCCCATTCGGGGTTGCTCTGAATGTACTGGGTATAATAGTCCACCTGCGCTTCGTAGCTGGTGAACTGCTCATCGCTGTCTGTGGACACCCTTGCGTATCCGGCGACTCGGCGTTTTTGTATTGCCACCCTGGAAAGGTGTGTCAGCGGATTGATGGTTGGTGGAATGACGGTGACCGACCGTGCAGCTGTTCTGCTCATTTTTTGCTCCTCCTTGCCTGCAGTACCCGTTGGCGAGCCTGTTCTTTCATTTCCGGAGTCCAACTCTCTGCTCTGGAGCGGTCTATCCACCGTTTAACGATTTCAGAACCGTCATCCATGCAGAACACGACTACATTATTATTTTCTGCTCTGATTGCCGTTATTTTGCTTCTGACCGTATCGGAGTCAAAGTGGGCAACCCCCAGCACCTCACAAATGAGGGCATCAAGCGTTTCTTCGGGAATCCGTTTTGCGGCGCATTCGGATTTTCCTTTGGTCTGGAATGTGGTGCAATTCCAATAATGTTTTTTTCGGTAAGTTACGTGCTTATAAGTGTTGCCGCACAGCCCACAGTGAATCAGCCCTGTATAGACGGAATGAGTTGGCTTTTTACGGTTTGCAGCCTGCTGCGCCAGCATTTTAAGCCGCTCCTGCGCCTTGTCAAATGTGGTCTGGTCGATGATCGGCTCGTGTGTTCCCTCGGCGTAGTACATCGGAAGCTCTCCTCGATTTGGTAACAGCTTCTTTTCAATGTGGTTATTGCGGTACTGCTTTTGCAGGAGCGCATTTCCGAGGTACTTTTCATTAGACAAGGTATTCCGCATCCGCTCTGCACACCAGGTTCCGCCCAGGACGCCTCTGTATCCTCTGGCATCAAGGTCGCGGCCAATGGAACTCATACTTTCGCCCTCGTTGAACCGTGCAAATATCTCACGGACAATGGCGGCATCCTTCTCATTCACCTGAACGCCGTCTGCGGTAATGTTATAGCCGAACAGGAAACGCAGATTGGCAAGCTCTCCGTTCTCAAACGCTTTACGGATGCGCCACTTCTGGTTTTCACTGGCCGACAGGCTTTCTTCCTGCGCATAGGATGCCAGAATGGTCAACATTAGTTCTCCGTCCGCGCTCAAGGTATGGATGTTCTGCTCCTCAAAGAAAACATCAACCCCCAGGCTTTTTAGTTCCCGGACAGTTTCCAGCAACGTGACCGTATTTCTGGCGAAACGGGATATGCTCTTTGTAATAACAAGATCAATGTGTCCCTGTCGGCATTCCTGGATCATGCGCTGGAAACCGGCTCGTTCTTCCTTCGTGCCGGTCACTGCTTCATCGGTATATACGCCGCAGTACATCCACCCACTGTGGCTCTGAATCATTTTGCTGTAGTAGCTGACCTGCGCAGACAGCGAGTGGAGCATGGCATCCTTTCCCGTAGAAACACGGGCGTAAGCGCAGACACGCATCGCCTTTGGCTGTACGGGAATTAGGGTATCAACCCTTTTTACAACTCTCTCCATATAGTTCACCTCCCTTGGTGTGTGACATATTACCTCTGAAAGTGGGCTATATCCAGCGATTTCAGCGGAATATACTACACGAAGATATGCCGTATTTTTCGGCAATAATTGTATCGATCTTAGCGTACTCTTTGGCTGAAATCAGCCCCTTGGAACGCATACTCCGGGCAAGTGCCATCGCTGTCTGATAGGCAAACAGCCGCTTATCATAATCACTCATGGTTGGCCCCCTTTCTGCGGAATTGCAAATAGCAGTCACGGGAACAAAATTGGCGACGGGCATTGCCATAGCTTTCAAACTGCTTCCCGCAATTCCGGCAAGAGAGTGTGTAGTACGCTTTTCGCTGCACTCTTTCTGGATGTGCGTTCCACCACGCCATTCGGCAGGCATCTGAGCAGAACATTCTTTTCCGTTTATGCGGCGTCTGCTCAAGCGGGGCCTGGCAATTCCGGCACAGGCCATTTGGGTCCGGAAGTGCCTCGACCTGCACGGGATGCCTGGCGCAGAAAGACTTTACCGTATTCTGAGCAAGTCCCGTTTCTGCTGCGATCCGTTTATATCCGTAACCCTTGTATTGCAGAGCGATGATGCGGCTGCGTTCACCATCCGTCATATAAACACCTCGTTTCCGGGGGTATAAATACTCCCTCACTGGTAGGCCACGACAGAAGGAAAACGGGACGGTTATTGACAAAAAAATAAAGCCCTCCACGGAAAAATCCGCAGAGGGCTTAACTATGGGTTAAGAACCTGACTCCCAGTATGTTTACTTCTGGAGCATATCGTGATACCGTTTGAGCATTACGCAGAACTGTTCACGGGTGAGGTTTTCCCGCAGCTTAAGGTTGCCGTTTGAATCCCCCAGCAGAAGGCGGTTTTCCAGCGCCCAGTTCACAGCGTCCTTCGACCACGCGGCAGGGGCGTTGTCCAACGATGCCGGAGCCTGATTGCCCAGCGCCGCCGTGACCTTCTCTGCCAGGTCGCCCATGCGGGCATACAGCCAATCGCCAGGGCAGGATTTGTTCGCAAACCATCTGTGGACAGTCAGAACCATCTCGTCAGACTCCGGAGTGTAGTTGAGCGTCTTGGTCTTATCGCCCAGCCAGAGCAGCTTGGTTTTGCCGTTGCGCTTGCAGATGTCGGTGCAAAGCTCCACGAGCCTGTTATATACCACATCTTTGAAAGCGTAAGGCTCGGCGTTATCGCTGGCACACTCGATGGTGATAGCCCTCTGGTCGTTAGCTGCGGAAGAGGAGCACCAAGAACGGTTTTTCTCTTCCACATACATCCCGACTCTGCCATCCACGCCAATGCCATAGTTGGAGCTTGCCTGACGGGATGTCGGCAGGAATACATTTCCGAGCGTTTCCACGCTGCACTGACCCACCACGCAGTGGGGCGTGATGCGGTCAATGCTGTGGGTACGCTGCCCGGAGTGGTTCGGGCTGAGCTTGGTGTAGGACACCAAGGGGCTGTTTGTGTAAGCCATTACTCTTCACCGCCCTTTTCATCGGTTGCGCGGTCATGCAGCTGCTCCAGCACTTCTTTCAGCTTTTCGGGGATCGGCAGGCCCAGGTGTGCGGCGTTTTCCAGCAGGCTCACACCCTCGTTGGAAAGATAGAAGAAAATCACCGCCGTCCGCAGAACACCTGTCCCACCGAGCACATAGACATCCAGAATGTTTCCGATGCCCACAAGGGTGAAGATCAGCACCTTGCGGCAGATTCCTTTGAAGCCCACTTCGCTGGAAAGGTTCTTGTCCGAGATGGCGCACAGAACGCCGGTAATGTAATCGATGACCACAAAGGCAATCAGGGCATACAGGAATCCATCCACACCGCCGAGAAACCAGCCGAGAAAGCCGCCCAAGGCGGTGAACGCGACCTGAATGCCATTCCAAATCTGTTTCATATTCGTTTCCTCCTTATTCTTCTTTAAAATGAACAAACGGCGTCAGCAGCCCGATGTCGTTTGCGGATAACAGCAGGTTTTCCGTAATGGGAATGTCGATAGCTTCCACCTCCGGCGTGACCTCCATTGCTAACAGTTCTTCCAGTTCGGCGGCGGCTTTCGGCTCGTTCTCTGCGGCAAAATCAAAGCTGCCATCCTCCTTTGCCGTGCCGTACTTTTCAAAGATCTTCTGCCGCTGTTCGGCAAAGAAATCCGCCTCTTTCTGCAAGGCGGTAATCATGCGCTTGAGCTTGTAGGCAAGACGAAGCTGCAGATCTCCGCCAGACAGCTTGGACAGTGCCGGAACAGCCAGAACGATTTCCTTCAGTTGTACTTTCATGTTCGTTTTCCTCCTTAAGTGCCGATCAGCCCGTATTTCACAAGGATGCCGACCAGATTGTTCAGAATTTTTAAATAGTTGGATGAGCTTGCTGACGAATAGCCCATATTCTGCGAGTAGGTGCTGAGCGTCTGCCGCGCGATGGGCATTCCGGCGAAGAAACCGATCCTTGAGCTGTTACTTGAGCCGATTTTTACCTGCACGGAGCCTATGTAGGCATAGTGCCAGTAGAGGCCTGAAGTACCCAGGTAAAAGGGGTACGAGGTGCTGCTTGAGGACGGCTTCAGTTCGCGGGATGTGCTTGCCGTGATGTAATAGCTGGTGCTGCCGCCCATCTTAACTTCTGCTCCGGCCATGTTGGGGTCAGAACCACCGCCAATGGCTGTGCCGTTGACGCACAGCTTTCCTGCACTGGCAGAAAGATAGCAGTTGGAACTGAGATACAGCTTTTCAATGTAGCCCGTGTCCCAGTAATAGGTGGACGAGCCGAGACGGTTGACCGCAGCTCCGGAGAACAGGCACTCAAAGGTGCCGCTGTTGAATCCAAATCGTGCAACAGTGTTCGAGCCGGAGCGGATCTGAATGTTCTCGCACCAAAGGTTGCCGAAAGGATAGGAGGCATTCCCCAGATCCCAGTCCACGATCGTTGCGGGACGGATGCAGTGGTTTGTGGTTTCCACAATGAGCGCATGTGTGCCAACGCCGTCCCAACTGGCAAGCTTGATCTGTGTTCCGGCGAAAATGTAGGTGTAATCGTAATTCCATGTTCCATCTCCGCCGATGTACATGGTGGTGCTGGTATATTCCTTCAAGCTGACCTTGCCGGACTGAGAATAGATGGTCTTTACCTTCAGCGTGGAGGTGTCGATGCGGTCGGCATGGATGGTGCCGGTGGTGATATTCGCGCCGTTGATGGTGGTCTTGCCCGCCGTGCCGAGGGCAGAGATGGTCACATAGCCGGAGAGGTCTATTTTATCTGCTACCAGCTTGACGGCGCGGTCGGTCATGGTGAAATCAGAGGCGGATGTGCCGGACTTCACCAGCCAGTTGATTTTGTTTGCCGTCTGCGTGACCGAGGTGATGTTGCCCTCTGCCGTCTCGATGCGGGTCTTAAAGCTGTTCACGGTCTGCGTCAGGGTAGAAACGGAGCCTTCCGCATTTTCGATTCGCGTATTAAAGCCGCCGACCGTCTGGGACAGCGTGGATACCGCGCCCTCGGCGTTTTCAATGCGCGTATTAAAGCCGCTCACGGTCTGCGAAAGCGTGGAGAGATTTCCGTCCACGGTTTGGATACTGGAAAGCAGCTTCCCGTCCGCAGCCTTAAACTCCTGCCGCACTCGATCAAGCTGCATCGCCGTGGATGCAAGCAGGTTCGGCACATAATCACCGACCTCCACCCGCACGGTGTAGCGGTAAAATGGGTCGTACTCGATGCTGATGATGCGCGTGTCAACATTCACGCCCATCGGCGTATAGGTGATGTTCACCTCGTCGCCTGCCTGCAGGTCCGCCATTTTGAAAAGCGAAATTTCGTAAGACTGCGTATTTTCCCGGCTGTCAATGGTCACGGCTAGGTCGGTCACATTTTCGCCGTCCATCAGCCGTTTGCGGACTGTGCTCCCGCGATGCTTGCGCAGGTTAATTTTGTATCCGTCATATTCCACCTCGCAGCCGCAGGTATCGATAAAACGCATGAGCGCGCTGCGGCGGCTGAGAGGGCTTTGGTCGGTGAAGGCGCATTCCACGCGCCCGGTCGCTTCGATTACGCCAACAGAAAACGGAGTGCCGGACAGCAGCTGCACCATACCGTCTGCCGGAGCACCTTCAAAAACAAAAGTCACGAGGTTGTATTGCTCCTCGTTCAGCAGGTAGGTGATGTGTTCGCACTGCGCTGTTGTGACCGGAAAACCGCCTGTGATCTTCTTGGATACACGAACGATGTTGTAAAATTGCCCGTCCAGCTTTGCGGTCATACCGACCCGAAGTGACTGTGACCGGGAAGCGAGGACAGAGAACGAAAGCGTCCGCTCCCCGGACAGCTTGTCGCAGAGGGATGCTGAGAGCACGCGTGGGAAGCTGCATTGGAGCGTCCCGGCGCTGTTATAAATTTCAATCATGTTGTGTCACTCCTTATGCCATTCCAAGATTGCGCACATAGGCCGCATTCTGTGTCCACTGAATTTCCGCCAGAATCCGAGCCAAGGTCGTGCCGTCGATGGTGAGCGGAATGGTGACGTTGAACGCCTGTCCACTGAACGTCCGCCCGACATCGGAAAGCCCGGAAAGCGTCGTATCCATGTTGATATGAGACGGAATGGCAGTCTGCATATCTGCCGTCATGTCCTGCATGACAGAGGAAATGCCGTCTGCCAGATGCTCCGCCGAGCGCACTGCTGTCTTGCCGTTTTTGTCCAGGGATCCGGCGAGGCCCTCCACCAGCATCTCACCAATCCACCCCATTTCTTTCGAGGGCGAATGAATACCAAAGAAGTCGCAGATGCCGTCCCAGATGGACGAGATCCAACCGCTGACCTTATCCCAGAGCCACGCGGCAAGGGACTGAATGCCCTCCCACAGTCCGCGTACAAGGTTCGCACCGACCTCCACGATTTTTGGAATGGACTCCGTAAAGGCGTTCACGATCCCTGCAATGATCTGCGGGACTGCCTTGACGATCTCCAGAATGATGGTGGGGAGATTTTCAATGAGAGAGATAAACAGCGTCACGCCCGTTTCCACCAGCTGCGGAATGGAGGCCAACAGCGCATCCACAACAGCAGAGACGATCTGTGGCAGCGCCGCGACGATGGTCTGGATGATCTCTGGGAGGTTCTGCACCAGTGCCACCAGCAGGTCGATACCCGCCTGCACGATGCGCGGCAGCCCTTCCAGCAGTCCCGTGACGATGCCGTCAATGATCTGCGGCAGGACCTCCACGATTGCCGCAATGATGTCCGGCAGAGCTTCCACCAGTGCGGTCAGAAGCTGAATACCCGTCTCTATGATCTGAGGGATGCCTGAAATGAGGAAATCCACAATGCCTGTGATGATGGCAGGAAGGGATTCGATCAGCTGCGGCAGGGCATCCAGAAGTCCCTGCGCCAGACCGAGGATAAGTTGCAGTGCAGCATCCAGAAGGAGTGGAAGATTGTCAATTAAACCTTGCACGATGGTCGTAATTGCTTCCACGGCAGCGGGGATCAACTGCGGCAGCGCATCCGCAAGCCCCTGCACCAGCGACACGATCATCTGGGTTGCTGCGTCAATGAGCAGAGGGAGGTTGTCGATAATCGCCTGCGTGATGGTCATAACTGCCTGCACCGCTGCGGGAATCAGCTGGGGCAGCAGTTCCAGAATGGTGGTCAGAAGCTGCGAAAAAAGCTGCGTCACGGTATCCAGCAGCGTAGGAAGCAGTTCCGCGATGGCTTCCAATAACGCCTTTGTCGCCGTGGGCAGCGCCTTTACGATATTCTCAATGACGGGTGTAATGTTAGCGATGACGTTTTTCAGTGCCTCCGCCATATTCCCGCATAGCTGCTCCATATCCGCATCTGCATTGCCGAAGCCGACAAGAAGGTTCTTTCCCGCCGCCTGCAGGGCGTTGATGGAACCGGAGATGGTGTGCTCCGCTTCCTTTGCGGTCGTGCCGGTGATGTCCATGCTCGTCTGAATGACATGGATCGCGTCCACGATGTCGGCATAGGATTCGAGGTCATAGTGGATGCCGGAGATCGCCTCGGCGTCGGCCAGCAGCCGCTCCATTTCAGACTTCGTGCCGCCGTAGCCGAGCTTCAGGTTGTCCAGCATCGTGTAGTTCTGCTTGGCAAAGCCCTGATATGCCGACTG
>CAKUCE010000069.1 GCA_934643535.1 uncultured Clostridia bacterium
GGGCAGTGCCCCTTGACCCCGGACTGCGCGCCACAGGCGCGCAGGGCACTCGTGGGACATGCGGCTTGGCTGCAGAGTTACCGCCGCTCGGCAACGGGCCTCGCGGCTCGCCGGTCTGGTGTACCGAATGAGAACTGGCCGGGAGCGGGAGCATCCCCACTGACGAAAGCGTACTTCCTGCGAAGTCGTTACGCGGGCGTTTGACCCGCCCGAAACATTTTTCTTCATAGCACAACGACGCCTTTGTTTTTCACCGAAGCGCGGAAACCAAAGGTTTACAAGTGAGGGAAACAAATGGCATCTACGATTAGCGACAAACTGATCCCCACCGATCTTGAGCATGAGCTGAAAAAATCCTTTATCAGCTATGCCATGGCCGTCATCATCAGCCGGGCCCTGCCCGACGTGCGGGACGGCCTGAAGCCCGTTCACCGGCGCATTCTGTATGCCATGAACGAGCTGGGCATGACCCCGGACAAGCCCTACCGCAAGAGCGCCCGTATCGTGGGCGACGTGCTGGGCAAATACCATCCCCACGGCGACAGCAGCGTATATGACGCCATGGTGCGTCTGGCGCAGGATTTCAACATCCGATATCCTCTGGTGGACGGTCAGGGCAACTTCGGCTCCGTGGACGGCGACGGTGCGGCCGCCATGCGTTACACGGAAGCCCGCATGTCCAAGCTGACCCTGTCCCTGCTGGGAGAGATCGACAAGGACACCGTGGACTTCTACCCCAACTTCGATGAGACCCTGCTGCAGCCCAGCGTTCTGCCCTGCCGTTATCCCAATCTGCTGGTGAACGGCTCCAACGGCATTGCCGTGGGCATGGCCACCAACATCCCCCCCCACAACCTGCGGGAGACGGTGGACGCATGCATTTATATGATCGACCACCCGGACTGCACGGTGGACGACCTGATGCAGTTCATCAAGGGGCCGGACTTCCCCACCGGCGGCATCATTCTGGGCATGGCCGGCGTGCGCGCCGCCTATCATACCGGCCGCGGCCGCATACTGGTGCGGGCCCGGACGGAGATCGAGGCCATGAGCCAGAACCGCAGCCGCATCGTGGTGACGGAGATCCCCTACATGGTCAACAAGGCCAAGCTGGTGGAGCGCATCGCCGAGCTGGTGCATGAAAAGCGGTTGGAGGGTATTTCCGACATCCGCGACGAGAGCGACCGCAACGGTATGCGCATCGTCATTGAGCTGAAGAAGGACGTTCATCCTCAGATCATCCTCAATTACCTCTACAAGCACACCTCCATGCAGGAGACCTTCGGCGCAAACATGTTGGCGCTGGTGGACGGCGAGCCCAAGGTGCTCAACCTGCGGGAGATGATCTACCACTACATCCGCCACCAGAAGGAAGTGGTCACCCGCCGCACCCAGTACGACCTGAACAAGGCGCTGGCCCGGGCCCACATCTTGGAGGGCCTGCTGAAGGCGCTGGACCACATCGACGAGATCGTGGAGATCATCAAGAAGAGCCCGGATTCCAACACAGCCCGGACGCGCTTGATGGAAACCTTCGAGTTCAGCGACAAGCAGGCGCAGGCCATTCTGGACATGCGTCTGGCCCGTCTGACCGGTCTGGAACGGGAGCGCCTGATGGAAGAATATCAGGAGCTGGAAAAGACCATCGCCTATCTGCAAAGCCTGCTGAACGACGAAGTTCTGCTCATGGGCGTAATCAAGCAGGAAATGGGCGACATCCGCGACAAATTCGCCGACGAGCGCCGCACGGAGCTGACCCATCTGGAAGGCGAGATCGACATTGAAGACCTGATCCAGTCCGACGACATGGTGGTCACCATGACCCACTTCGGCTACGTGAAGCGTCTGCCCAAGAGCACCTACCGGGCCCAGCACCGGGGCGGAAAGGGCGTCAGCGGCATGACCACCCGGGACGAGGACTTCGTGGAGCGGCTCATCATCGTCAACACCCACGAGGACATCATGTTCTTCACCAACCGGGGCCGGGTCTACACGCTGAAGTGCTACCAGATCCCCGAAGCGGGCCGCACGGCCCGGGGCATGGCCATCGTCAACCTGCTGCAGGTGTCCAGCGACGAAAAGGTCACGGCCATGATTCCCGTGCCCAAGGACACGCAGGATCATTATCTGGTCATGATGACCCGCAAGGGCATGATCAAGCGCACCCCCTACAGCGAGTTCGTCAACCTGCGCAAGACGGGCCTGATCGCCCTGACCCTGCGGGAGGACGACGAGCTGGTCTCTGTTGACCTGACCGACGGCAGCATGAGTCTGATCCTTGCCAGCCGGCAGGGACGGGCGCTGCGCTTCCAGGAGAGCGCCATTCGCATCATCGGCCGCACCGGCATGGGCGTGAAGGCCATGAAGCTGCGGGAGGATGACGAGCTGATCGACATGTCCGTACTCCTGCCCGGCCAGCAGGTGCTTGCCATCACTGAGAACGGCTACGGCAAGCGCACCGATCCGGAGCAGTACCGGGAGCAGGGCCGCAACGGCATGGGCATCAAGGCCATGAACCTGACCGACAAGACGGGTCTGCTGGCCTGTCATCTGGCGGTGAATCTGGACGAGGACATTCTGCTCATCACCGACGACGGCACCATCATCCGCATGGCGGTTTCCGACATCCGGGAGACGGGCCGTGCTACGCAGGGCGTGCGTCTGATGCGCATTGCGGAGGGCACGAAGATCGTCGCCGTGGCCCGTGCGGAGCAGGAGCCGGAGGAGGATGACTCCGCTGAAACCACCGAAATTTCCGACGAAGCCTACGAGCAGGCGCTGGACGCTTTGACCTCGGACGATTCCACGGTCATGGACGGCATCCAAGACGGCGACACCGACATCTAGCAGGGGCAGTGCCCCTGCACCCCGGACTGCGCGCCGTGGGCGCGCAGGGGCGTAGGGAGACATGCCAGTTGGCCGGGGTTTTACCGCCGTGACCCGGAAGGGGTCACGGCTCGCGGGTCTGATGTGATTTCCTGCAAGTTGGCTGAAACAGTCCGCCGGGGCACGACAGGTGCCACGGCTTGCGCAAGGGGCAGTGCCTTTTAAACACGGTCAGTTGATACAGGCGGAACAGCTTGCAAATTGGAATTACGACTTTTTTCCCTTTCCCCTAATGGTTTGAGAACCCGACGCAACGTCTCTGCTTTGAACCGTCTTGACCCAAAGAGGTCAGAGCGGAGTGGCAGAGACGCTGTTTCTATTTAGAGCAGAGCATTCTGAAACAGTCGTTTCGCTGCACGAAAGGAGCCTTTTATGCACAGAAGGACGCTTCCCCGCTGGCTGATACCGCTGTTTTTCGGGCTGGTGCTGGTTTTGGGGCTGGTGACGGTCCCCCAATATGGCCGCCCGTGGGACGAACGGCTGGAAATGGACATCCTGCGGATGAATCTATGGGAGTATGTCCGGGCCGCGGGAGCGGACGAAAGCGCCTTTGCCTACTGGCAGGAGCAGGGCAACGGCACCACGTCGGAGCTTTTGCCCATCAGCGAGAGCATTGAGCGGGATCACGGCGCGGCAGCATTCTACCCGCTGGCGGGCGTGGTGATGGACGAGAACCTGACGGAGCACAGCCGGATGCTCCTATGGCACGGTTGGTGCTGGGTCTTATTCACACTGGGAGCGCTGGCACTGTATGGATGCTGCCGGGAGTTGGAACTGTCCCGGGCGGTCAGTCTGGCGGCGGCCTGTTTCTTGTTGCTGAGCCCCCGATTTTTTGCGGAGGGGCACTACAACAACAAAGATACCGTGCTGATGGCCCTGACCCTCTGCGTCCTCTGGACGGCCCTTCGGCTGATGAAGCGTCCGGGCGTCTTGCGAGGGCTGCTGTTTGCGTTGGCGGGAGCCTTCTGTGCTAACATGAAGGTGATCGGCTTCGCCCTTTGGGGGCTGTGCGCCCTGTTTGTGCTGCTGCGGCAGCTGCTCCGCCATCAGGACGGGGGCAGAGTCTGGGCGGCTGGGCTGGCAGCGTTTTTCGGGTTTATCGGGTTTTACGCTCTGCTGACCCCGGCGTTGTGGCGCGAACCGCTGGCATTTTTCCGCTATCTTGTGGAAAACGCGCTGGATTTCAGCCGGTGGAAGAATTACGTCCGTTTCCGGGGCACGACCTTCCTGTTGGGGAAGGAACGGCTTCCATGGTACTATCTGCCCTACATGATCGTGGCCACCACGCCACTATGGGCGCTGTTTCTGTGCACCGTCGGCCAAGTGGGTGCGCTGAAAAGCTGGAAAAAGGGGTTCCACGCTAACGACCGGGCGCTGGGATTGCTGCTCTGCTCGCTGCTGTGGCTGCTGCCGCTGGGGGCGGCGGTGCTGACCCGCGCCACGGTGTACAACGGCTGGCGGCATTTCTATTTCCTCTACGGGCCCATGCTGGTGCTGGCGGCCTACGGGCTGCACCGGCTGATGGCGAGCAAGCATTTGTCAAGCCGCCTGTTGACCGTTCTGTTGAGCCTGTGCATGGCTCTGACGGGCGTGGGGATCGTTACCCAGCACCCGTACCAGTACGCCTATGAGCAGCCTGTCGTCCGTCTGCTGACCGGGCAGGACGATCTGGAACGGGACTACTGGAACGTGAGCGTCCTGAACGCGCTGGAAACGCTGGCCGGGCAGGCGGAAGGCGAGATTGTCATCGCCCCCGCCGACCTGTGGGCCCGGGCCGGGCTGGAGAACGCCCTCTATGTGATGGAGCCCCGGCTGCGGCAGCGCTTTATCCCGACGGAGGGCGCGGCGGAATATGTGCTGTCCAATCCCACCTATGCCCTGTTCAGCGGATGGGAGCCGTCGGAGGAGCAGGAGGAAGCCGTGACGATCCGCGCCTATGGACGCACACTGATGCGCATTGACCGTGATCGGGCATGGACAAAGGAGCAAGGCGAATGAGTGAAGCAATCGGCCGCAGACTGCGGCCCGAGACCCGGCGGCGGCTTGCCAGGGCGGCGATCGCGCTGCTGTTTGCGCTGATCTTTCTTGTGGGCCTGTGGACGGTGGACGATTATGGCCGCTGCTGGGATGAAAAGGGCGAAATCAACATCTATCGCATGGCCCTGATGGAATACGGCGAGGCGCTGCCCTTTGAGACGGGCTTTCATCAGGCGCTGCAGGCCATGGGGGTCATTCCTCTGTCCCAGAGTATCGAGATGGATCACAACAGCTCGGCTTACTATCCCCTTGCGCCGCTGGCCTGCAACCCGAACGTGACCGACCAGCAGTTCACCCACTGGTGGCGCGTCTGGACGTGGGCCCTGTTTACGCTGGGGCTGTACGCCCTGTACGCCGTCTGCCGCCGGATGGGCCTCTCCCGCCCGCTGGCCGCGGCGGCGGCGCTGCTGGCCCTGTGCTGTCCCCGCCTGTTTGCGCAGGGGCATTATAATAACAAGGACGCGGCCTTGATGGATCTGGTGGCCGTGGTGCTGTGGCAGACCCTTCGCCTGCGGGAAAAGCCCACGACAGGCCGGGCGCTGTGCTTTGCGCTGGCGGCGGGCTTCTGCACCAATACCCGCATCATCGGCGGGGCGGTCAGCCTTCTTTGCGGCGGCATGGCCCTTTTGTCGCTGGTGCTGGAAAAGCGCTTTACCCGCCGCACATGGCGGGCGGTACTCGCAGCGGCGCTGGGTGCTCTGGGCTGCTACGTGCTGCTGACCCCGGCGCTGCTTCGGGACCCGGCGGGATACCTGACCTACGTTCTTCGCAACTCCTACAGCTTTTCCCGCTGGAACGGCACGCTGCTGTTCTGCGGCCGGGTGATCGACCTGTCGTGGGAGCGCCCGCCGTTCTATTACCTGCCGGTGATGATCGCCCTGACCACGCCCCTAGTCCAGCTGGGGCTGATCCTGCTGGGCGGAGGGTTCGCTCTGCGGCGGTGCGTCCGTCGGAAAGCCTCGGCCCTGTGCGGGCAGGAGAGCTTTGCGGCGGTTCTGTGCCTTTCCTGCTGGCTGCTGCCCCTGCTGGGCATGATGGTCATGCGGGTGCGGGTCTACAACGGCTGGCGGCACGCCTATTTTCTGTTCTTCCCCATGATGGCCACGGCGGGCTGGGCGCTGGGGCGCATTCGAACGCATCTGGCACGGCGGACGGTTCCCCGGCGGCTGGCCGCGGGCGGGCTTTGCGCCCTGCTGGCCGTACAGGGGACGGGCCTTGCGCTGAATCATCCCTTCCAGTTCGCCTATTATCAGCCGCTGGTCGGCCGAAACGGGCTGGAACAGCGGCACGAGCTGGACTACTGGAACGTGGGCATTGACGCGGCCCTTCGCTGGCTGGAGGAAAACGCCCCGTCCGATCAGCCCATCCGGGTGACGTGGACGGACAATCGCACCCGCAGCGGCGTTTTGAGCAATCTGGATCACTGGCCCGAGGAGCGCCGCGCCCGGTTCGAAGCCGTTTACCCGGACGGCGAGGAAAGCGACTCCGCCTATCGGATCGTGAACACCAGCTACGCGGTGCTGGCGGGCGAAGTCCTTCCGGCGGAGGAAGAAATTCTGTGCCGGTTCGACAGCTACGGAGCCATGATCTGCTTCGTCTGCACGCCAAAGGAGGCCGTTCAGCCGTGAAAAAAAAGCTCTCCCCTTCCGCAATCGGGCTTGCCGTGGTTTTTACATTGATTTTTACATTGGGCCTTTGCACAGCCGGAGATTATGGCGTATACTGTGACGAACTGTCCGAGCAGGTCATCCTGCGGGAGAACCTGAAGGAATACGCCGCCGTGCTGGGGGACGCCGGAGCGGTGGCCTACTACGACCGGCTGGGCGTTCAGCGCATCTCCGAAAGCGTGGAGATCGATCATGGGCAGAGCGCCTACTATCTTCTGGCCCCCGCCCTTTGCCTGGGGGAAAACGATCCCGCCCTGCTTCACTGGCTGTGGCACGCCTATGGCTGGGGGCTGTTCACGCTGGGCCTGCTGGCCCTGTATCTGCTGCTTCGGGAAATGGGGCTGGGCGCGGGCCCGGCGCTGGCCGGAGCCGCGATGATGTTCCTCTCTCCCCGTTTCTTCGCGGAGGGCCACTACAACAACAAGGATATGGCGCTGCTGGCGTTAGTGCTGTGGTGCTTTTATCTGGCCCTGCGTCTGTGGAAAAAGCCTGTGCCCCTGCGGGCGCTGCTCTTCTCGCTGGCGGGCGCGCTGGCGGCCAATACCAAGATCGTCGGGCTGGCAATCTGGGGGATGCTGTCCGTGGCGGCGCTGGTTTCCGTGACCGCCCGGAAGCAATGGAGCCTTCGCACCGGGTTGGCTGCGGGGACGGCGCTGGCGTCCTTCGTCCTGCTCTACGCCCTGCTGACCCCCGCCATGTGGAAGGACCCGGCGGCATACCTGGCGTATCTGCTGAAAAACGCCTCCGGCTTCAGCCGGTGGACGGGCGTGGTGCTGTTCCGGGGACAACTGTACGATCAGGCGGTCACGCCGCTGCCCCGGAGCTATCTGCCGCTGATGATGTTCTACACCCTGCCCCTGTACTTCTTTCCGCTGTGCGCCGCAGGGCAGTTGGCCGCGGCGCGGGAATGGCTGCGCCGTCCGGGCAAGTGCCTGCGGGAGCCGGAAAAGCTGCTGCTTTTGTGCGCTACGCTGCTGTGGGTGCTGTTCATGGGGTATGGGTTCCTTCGGCGGCCGATGATCTATAACGGCTGGCGGCATTTCTACTTCCTGTACGCGGGCTTTGCGGTACTGGCGGCATGGGGGCTGGACGGACTGCTCCGGCGGCTGAAGGGCCTGAACGGCGCGGCCATCGCGGGGATTCTGGCCCTGTGCATGGCGGCGGACGGCGTGGGCATCCTGCAGAATCACCCCTATCAGTACGCCTACTACAACTTCCTGGCCCCCGCAAACGCGGAGGAAACCATGGAGCTGGACTACTGGGACGTTAGCACGGTCAACGCCCTGCGGCTTCTGATGGAAACCGAGCGGAACGAAGACCTGCCGCTGACCGTTTCCGGCACCGACCCCATGAGCCAGTTTGGATTGGAGACCGCGCTTTCCGCCCTGACGGAAGAGGAAAAAGCCCGCCTGACCGTCACGGAACGGCAGGAGGACGCGCCCTATCTTTTGATGAACACCACCTACGGCCGTATCTACGGCGTGACCGTCCCCCGGGACTATCACGTTCTTACAACGATCAGGAGCTACGGCCAGACCGTCTGTACGGTGTACGAACGAATGGAGAAAGGAATGTGGAGGGATTGACACGATGATTCGAAAGTTACTCAAAAGTGTGCGGGAATACAAGCCCGCGTCCATCAAAGCGCCCGTGTACGTCTCGCTGGAGGTGGTCATGGAATGCATCATCCCGCTGATCATGGCCAGCCTGATCGACAAGGGCATCGCACAGGGCAGCATGCCCTATATCTGGAAGGCGGGGCTGGTGCTGCTGCTGTCCGCCTTTGCGTCGCTGCTGTTCGGCATTCTGTCCGGCCATTATGCGGCGGTCGCGTCGGCGGGCTTTGCCAAGAACCTGCGGCGGGATATGTACGGCCATATTCAGGAGTTTTCCTTTGCCAACATCGACCGGTTCTCCACCGGCGGTCTGGTCACGCGCCTGACCACCGACGTGAGCAACGTGCAGAACGCCTATCAGATGATCATCCGCACGGCAGTGCGTTCCCCCTTTATGCTGATTTTTTCGCTGGTAGCCGCCATTTCCATCGACGCGCAGCTGTCCGGCATTTTCGCCATTTTCATCCCCGTGCTGGGCGTGGGGCTGTATCTGGTAGCCTCCCATGCGCACCCCATCTTCGAGCGGGTCTTCAAGCGCTACGACCGGCTGAACAACGTGGTGCAGGAAAACCTGAACGGCATCCGGGTGGTCAAGTCCTTTGTGCGGGAGGACCACGAGATTCAGACATTCAACGATATTTCGGAAGAAATCTACAAGGACTTCAGCCGGGCCGAAAAGCTGCTGGCCTATAACATGCCCCTGATGCAGTTCTGCATTTACGGCTGCATGCTGCTGCTTTCCTGGCTGGGCGCCAGGGCGGTGGTGGCCTGCGGCGGCGATGCGGCGCTGGGCCTTTCCACCGGTGAACTGACCAGCCTGTTCACCTACACCATGCAGATTTTGTCCAGTCTGATGATGCTGAGCATGGTCTTCGTCATGATCGTGATCTCCCGCGCTTCCGCCGAGCGCATCGTGGAAGTGCTGGACGAGCAGAGCGACATCGTCAGCCCGGAAAACGCCGTCATCGACGTGAAGGACGGCTCCGTGGACTTCAACGACGTGGTCTTCCGCTATAATGGCCGTTCGGAAAATCCGGTGCTGGATCATGTGAACCTGCATTTCCAAAGCGGTCAGACCATCGGCATTCTGGGCGGCACCGGCTCCAGCAAATCCAGTCTGGTGCAGCTGATTCCCCGGCTGTACGACGTGACCGAGGGCAGCGTGGAGGTCGGCGGCGTGGATGTGCGCCGCTACGATCTGGACAGCCTGCGCAACGCCGTGGCCTTCGTTCTGCAGAAGAACGAGCTTTTCTCCGGCACCATTGCGGAGAACCTGCGCTGGGGCAATGAAAATGCTACCGACGAGGAAATCCGCCATGCCTGCGAGCTGGCGCAGGCGGACGGCTTTATTCAGGGCTTCCCGGACAAATACGACACCCACATCGAGCAGGGCGGCACCAACGTGTCCGGCGGTCAGAAGCAGCGCCTCTGCATCGCCCGGGTCTTGCTGAAAAAGCCTAAGGTGCTGGTACTGGACGACTCCACCAGCGCCGTGGACACGGCTACGGACGCTCTGATCCGCAAGGCGCTGAAGGACGAGCTGGGCGACATGACCAAGATCATCATTGCCCAGCGCATCGGCAGCGTGATGGAGGCCGACCAGATCGTGGTGCTGGATCAGGGACGGGTAGCGGCGCTGGGCACCCATGACGAGCTGCTCAAGACCAGCGATATTTACCGCGAGGTATACGAATCCCAGATGAAAGGAAGCGATGCAGAATGATGCGAGGACCGCGCGGACCCAAGGGCGGCGCGAAGCCGCAGAACATGAAGGCCACCGTTGCCCGGCTGATGGGCTATGTGGGCCGCTACCGCCTGCGTCTGGTTTTGGTGCTGTTCTGCATTTTGGGCAACACCATTGCCAGCGTGACGGCTTCCACCTTCATCAAGACTTTGATCGACGACTACATCACCCCCATGATCGGCCAGATCAACCCGGACTTCTCCGGCCTGCTGACCCAGCTGGTATATATGGCCTGCATTTATGGTGTCGGTATGGTCTGCGGCTACCTGTACAACCGGCTGATGGTGGTGGTGGCGCAGGGCGTTTTGAAAAACGTGCGGGACGATATGTTCGCCCATATGCAGACCCTGCCCATCCGCTACTTTGACACCCACAGCCACGGCGAGATCATGAGCCACTACACCAACGACACCGACACCCTGCGTCAGATGATCGCGCAGGCGCTGCCGCAGGTGTTCTCCTCCATTATTTCCATCGTGGCGGTATTCGTGGCCATGCTCAGCCAGAGCCTGTGGCTCACCCTGACGGTGGTGCTGTTTACCGCGCTCATCATGTGGGTCACGGGCCGGGTCTCCGGCAAGAGCGGCAAGTTCTTCGTCAAGCAGCAGCAGTCGCTGGCCTCCGTCAATGGCTACATCGAGGAAATGATGAACGGCCAGAAGGTGGTCAAGGTCTTCTGCCACGAGGGCAAGGCCGTGGAGGAATTCGACCGCCGCAATGAAGAGCTTTGCCTCAACGCCACCGAAGCCAACCGCTTCGCCAACATTCTTGGCCCCATCAACAACAACATGGGCCACATCCTCTACGTCATTCTGGCGGTGATCGGCGCGGGGCTGAGCCTGAGCGGCGTGACCAACGTCAGCCTGTCCGGCGCGGGCGGGGCCATTACGCTGGGCATGATCGCCTCCTTCCTGACCCTGTCCCGCAGCTTCGTCATGCCCATCTCCCAGGTGAGCCAGCAGCTTTCTTCCGTCATCATGGCGCTGGCGGGCGCGGAGCGCATCTTCCGCCTGATGGACGAACCCAGCGAGACCGACGAGGGCTATGTCACGCTGGTGAACGCCCGGCGGGATGAAAACGGCCGGCTTTGCGAAAGCGAACGCCGCACCGGCCTGTGGGCATGGAAGCATCCTCACAGCGACGGCACCACCACCTACACCGAACTGAAGGGCGACATTGTGCTGGACGACGTGGACTTCGGCTACACGCCGGAGAAGATCGTGCTGCACGACATCAGCATCTATGCCAAGCCGGGCCAGAAGATCGCCTTTGTCGGCGCTACCGGCGCGGGCAAGACGACCATTACAAACCTGCTGACCCGCTTCTATGACATTGCCGACGGCAAGATCCGTTACGACGGCATCAACATCAACAAGATCAGGAAGGACGATCTGCGCCACTCGCTGGGCATGGTTTTGCAGGACGTGAATCTCTTCACCGGCACGGTGATGGAGAACCTCCGCTTCGGCAATCCGGACGCCACGGACGAGGAATGCATCGAGGCGGCGAAGCTGGTCAACGCGGACGGCTTCATTCGGATGCTGCCTCAGGGCTACGACACGGTGCTGACCGGTGACGGCAGCGGCCTTTCGCAGGGCCAGCGCCAGCTGATCTCCATTGCCCGCGCCGCAGTGGAGGACCCGCCCGTGATGATTCTGGACGAGGCCACCTCCTCCATCGACACCCGCACCGAGAGCATTGTGCAGAAGGGCATGGACGCGCTGATGAAGGGCCGCACGGTTTTCGTCATCGCGCACCGGTTGTCCACCGTCCGCAACTCGGATGCGATCATGGTTCTGGATCACGGCCGCATCATCGAACGGGGCAGTCACGCCGACCTGATCGCCCAGAAGGGCACCTACTACCGACTCTACACCGGCGCCTTCGAACTCGAATAGCAGGGGCAGTGATCCGCAACCTCAATCGTCGTCTTTGGCACTGCCGTGCCAAATCCTCGTTTCGGTTGACGGCTGCCGGTCGCTAACCGCCTACGGCGGTTGTGCCCACTGGGCACGCGCTTCCTCTCGCCGCCCTGCACCCCGGACTGCGCGCCGATGGCGCGCAGGGCGCTCGTGGGACATGAGAGTTGACTGCGGAGTGACCGTCGCTCGGCGACAGGCCTCGCGGCTCGCGGGTCTGGTGTGATTTCCAGTATGTTGACGAGTACAGACCGCCATTCGGCGACGGGCCTCATGGCTCGCTGAAAAATGCCAGCGTGGATTTGAACCCAC
>CAKUCE010000070.1 GCA_934643535.1 uncultured Clostridia bacterium
CAGCCGTCAACCGAAACGAGGATTTGGCACGGCAGTGCCAAAGACGACGATTGAGGTTGCGGAACGGAGACTCAGTGTCTTATGCCGCAGTATTTTCCCCGCGAACCAGCTTAAGGGTGCGCAGCCCCGAAGCCCGCGACGCGAAGCGGAGCGGGCGGCAGAGCGCTGTTCGCGGGCAAGGCAACCGATCAATGATTTTTCATTCACCCAAAAAAAGCTCCGCGCTTTCCAAACGGAAAGTGCGGAGCTTTGCCGCTTCAGCAGAGCCGAAGGGAAAATCACATCATGCTGCGGTACAGATCCTTGATCTCGTCCACGTTGGTGTCGCGGGGATTGCCGGGGCGGCAGGCGTCAGCGTAAGCGGACTCAGCCAGGAACGCCACGTCCTCTTCCTTCAGGATGCCCTTCAGGTCGGCGGGAATGCCCACGTCGGCAGACAGCTTCTTCACGGCGGCGATGGTGGCTTTGGCGGCTTCATCGTCGTCCATCCGGTCGATGCCGTCTACGCCCATGGCCTGACCGATGGCGCGGTAACGCTTTCCGGCCACGGGAGCGTTGTATTCCAGACCCAGCGGCAGCAGGATGGCGCAAGCCACGCCGTGGGGCGTATCATACAGGGCGGACAGGCCGTGCGCCATGCTGTGTACGATGCCCAGACCCACGTTGGAGAAGCCCATGCCGGCGATGTACTGGCCCAGCGCCATGCCTTCACGGCCTTCGGGCGTGTTCTCCACGGCGGCGCGCAGGCTGTGGCTGATCAGACGGATGGCTTCCAGATGGAACATATCACTGATGGCGCAGTGACCCTTGGTGATGTAGCCTTCGATGGCATGGGTCAGCGCGTCCATGCCGGTGGCGGCGGTCAGGCCCTTGGGCATGGAGGACATCATATCGGGATCCACCACGGCGATCTCGGGAATGTCGTTGGTGTCCACGCAGACGAACTTGCGCTTCTTTTCCACGTCGGTGATCACGTAGTTGATGGTCACTTCCGCAGCGGTACCGGCAGTGGTGGGCACGGCGATGGTGAACACCGCATGGTTCTTGGTGGGAGCCACGCCTTCCAGCGAGCGCACGTCGGCGAATTCGGGGTTGTTGGCGATGATGCCGATGGCCTTGGCGGTATCCATAGCGGAGCCGCCGCCGATGGCCACGATGCTGTCGGCCTCAGCCTTCTGGAAGGCGGCTACGCCGTGCTGCACGTTTTCAATGGTGGGGTTGGGCTTGATGTCGCTGTAGATTTCATAAGCCATGCCGGCTTTGTCCAGTAGGTCGGTCACTTTCTGGGCCACGCCGAATTTCAGCAGGCTGGCGTCGGTGCAGACCAGCACCTTTTTCTTGCCCCGGTTCTGAAGCTCCGGGACGATATTTTCGATGGCTCCTTTGCCATGATACGAAATACTGTTCAGGACAATACGATCTGCCATGATTACGTTCCTCCTTTGGAATGAATGGGCTGATAGCCGGACCCCTTGGCGGAGTTCCTAAAGGAATTTTCGACTTTTCAGGGCGATTTCCTTCTTTGGGATTATGAAGGGTTTGTGAACTTTCTGTATACAGAGTTCCAAAACATCTATTCCCATTTGGTCAGCTGAAGAACAGCGCCCGGATGTCCTCTTCCGTCAGGCTGCTCAACGCCGTTTCGCCGGAGATGACCACCCGGTCGAAAATCGCCCGCTTGCGCTGGCTCAGGTCGGTGACCTTTTCCTCAATGGTGCCCTGAGCGATCAGCTTGATTACGTCCACGTCCCTGGTCTGGCCGATGCGATGGGCCCGGTCGGTGGCCTGATCCTCGGCGGCGGGGTTCCACCAGGGGTCGTAGTGGATCACCAGATCCGCGCCGGTCAGATTGAGACCGGTGCCGCCCGCCTTCAGGGAGATCAGGAAGACCTTGCCGTCGCCGCCGTTGAAACGGTCGCAAAGGCGCTGCCGTTCCTCCGGGTGAGTGCTGCCGTCCAGATACAGGCAGGAAACGCCCTCCCGGTTCAGGCGCTTGCGGATGATCTGCAGCATTCCCACAAACTGGCTGAAGATCAGCATCCGCCGCCCGGAATCAATGGCGGAATGGACGGTCTGCACCAGCAGCTCCAGCTTGCCGCTGGTGCCCTCGTAGTCCGGCAAAAACAGCTTGGGATGGCAGCAGACCTGCCGCAGCTTCAGCAGCACGCTGAGCACCTGCATTCGCGCCCGGGGCAGGGAGCCCTCGTCCAGCGCCTGCCCCACATGCTGCCGCAGGGTGGCCAGCAGCGTCTGATAGACCCGCTCCTGCTCCGGCGGCATGGCGGCGTACAGATACTGCTCGTGCTTTTCGGGCAGATCGCTGAGCACCTCGCTCTTCAGGCGGCGCATCAGGAAGGGACGGATGCGCTCCCGCAGCTCTTCCGCCCGTTCGCCGCTGCCGTAACGGCGCAGAAAAGCGGCCTGCGTGCCCAGGTAGCCGGGCAGAATGAAGTCGAAAATGCTCCACAGTTCGCCCGTGTGGTTTTCCATGGGCGTACCGGTCAGCGCTACCCGCACCTGCGCGTCCAGCTCCTTGGCCGCCAGCGCCCCCTGACTTTGGGCGTTCTTGACGGACTGAGCCTCGTCCAATACGGCGAAGCGCAGGGGAATATCCTTATAATATTCGATGTCCCGTCGAAGCAGCGGATAGCTGGTCAGGATCACGTCCACAGAATCATCTTTTTTCAGGTCGGCGATGGTGTGGCGTCGTTCATCCCGCTGGCCCGTCACCACCCGGACGATGAGTCCGTCGTCGAAGCGCTTCATTTCTGCCAGCCAGTGATAGGTCAGGGAAGTGGGCGTGACTACGATGCTTTTTTGAACGCCGTCTTTTTTCTTGGCGGCGGACAGGGCGGCAATGACCTGCAGCGTTTTGCCAAGGCCCATCTCGTCCGCCAGAATGCCGCCCATCCGGGCTTCGTACAGCGAAAGGAGCCAGTCGCTGCCCCGGCGCTGATAGGGAGACAGCTTCTTTTGCAGCTTCTGGGGCATATAGTCTTTTTTCGGGGGCTGACTCAGGGTCTGAATGGCCTTTTCCGATTCCTCATCCGTCTGGGTATCCGCCCCGGCCATGCGCAGCATGCTGACCATATAGGCGGCCCGGTATGCGCCGAAGCTCAGCTCTCTTGTATCCTCAGGCACATTGGGCTCGTCCAGCCGGGCGGCGTCCAGCAGCTCCTGTACCACGGGCGCAAGGCCCATCATATCCCGCACGTCCAGAAATTCGCCCGTCTTCAGCCGAACGTATTGCTGCCGCTGGGCGATGGCGTTCAGGATGGGCAAAAGCTCCGGCGCAGGCTTGCCGTCCTCCAGCAGGGAGAACACCAGCCGCCCGCCCCGCATGTGGAACGAAGCCTTGGCCGAGAAGCGGCGGGGCTTGACCCGCTCGAAGGCCTGCGAGGCGTAAATGGTGCAGTGCCGGGAAAGCTCCGCCACGCCTTGCGTACAAAAGTACAGAATTTCCCGGGAACGGCGAAGAATGATGCGGCCCTTATGAACCACAAAGCCGAAATCCGCCAGAAGATCCAGCACCAGTCCTTCTTCCCGGCCGTCCCGCAGCAGCATCCGTCCATCGGGAAGCCCCTGCGCCACTGGGGCCGCGTCCTCTCCGTCCCGAAGGGCGAAGGGAAGCACCACGGTTTCCCCGTAGTGAAATTCCACCCGGGCCTCCACGTTGCCGTCCACCAGATCCAAATAGGCCATGGGCTTCAACGGTTCCGACACCAGCCGTGCCCGCAGCTCCGGCGACGGCACCACCGATCCCACGGCGGACAGGGCGGGCAGCAGCACGGACAGCACCTCTTCGGCGTTCCGGGCGGGATAGCGGAAGGAAGATCCCTCGCTGAGCAGCAGCCGGCACACCCGGGCCTGGGAGGAATACAGATGCGTGACCGTATTGCCCAAAAGCACGTACCGCGCGTCCGGCGTGATCAGCCGCAGCTGTTCCGTGCCCTCGGTGGACACCAGCAGCTCCGTGGGGGTCAGACTGACGGCAAAGCACAGAGGCAGCTCTTTTTTGCGGATACCGCTGTGCATCTGCTTCTGTTCGCCGAATTGAAGCTGGAAGGGATAGTTCTCCAGATAGCGCATGACGCTCTGCAAAAAGGGCCCGGTCAGCAGCACAAAACGACCGTCGCACTGCAGCCCGGCGGATGATTCGTTATCAGCGCTTCCCTCCGGCAGCACTGCGGGCTCCGCTTCGTTTTTCAGGGGAATATAGCTCATCAGCGCCGTCAGGAAGCGCTCGTCCTCCCGGGAAAAGCGCATGCTGTCCGGCCGGTAGGTGAATTTGGGGGACAACACCAACTCCGTACCGTTTACGAAGCAGGCCAGCAGGTCGGCGATGTTTTTGACGGCGTAGAGCCGCTCCTGTCCCGCTGAAAGGCCCAATCCAATGCGGCCGTCCTCGTAGAGGCGCAGCACGGCCAGCAGCCGGACGGTCTCGCCGCCGGGCATGGCCCGATTCAGCGCATTCAGCATTCGCTGGCCCAGCGCCAGTTCGTTTTCCTGCCGGAAGCGCTTGAGCGTACCGTCGTTTTCCGCCCGCATCAGTGCCGCGACTACATGCTGGCAAGGCGCTTCCGTTTCGCCGCAGGTGCAGAGCGTCTCGCCCCGCCGGGTGAAGATCACCGACTGCATCTCCGTCCCGCCCACCTCATAGCGAAGGCCGTTTTCCACCTCCATGGCCTGAGAGACCAGTCCCCGGCGATAGAGCTTTTCCCCGTTCTGAAAGGCTGCCGTATCCACCCCGATGGATTCCAAAGCAATCATCCGCATCCTCCCAAATCAAAACCAATCTTTTTATATTTCTGGAAAAGGTTTCCGCCTTCCTGCCTGCCGCCGGGAAGAAATTCCGAAAAAACGAATGAATTTTCCTTTTTGGCGCAGACTTGTTTTCGGAACGGCAATCAGGCAAACGGCCGAAAGACACGCGCACCCCGGGGCTTTTGATTGAAAAGCGCCAAGCCGCCTGCGAGGCGCATGCGGCGGATGATGTGAGATGTGTGTGAAGAAGATGTTTTATCCTGCGCGATGAATTTCCTCAAGCACAGCTGCTGCCGTGAAGCCTTGCGCTTTCGATGATTGACGTTTCAAGCAGGGCCGCATTTCATGCGGCTCCTGTTTGCTTTTGCTTCATTGGCAGAAAGAATTTCCGAGAAAACCATATTTTTTGAAAAAAGAGGATTGACGTGCCGGAAGAAAGCTGTTATAATAACTTTCGCTGGTTCCACAACAGGGAGAGATGGCCGAGCGGTTGAAGGCGCTGGTCTTGAAAACCAGTGATGCTGAAAGGCACCGGGGGTTCGAATCCCTCTCTCTCCGCCACTTTATCCAGCCGGATAAAGAAGGGAAAACAAACCGTCCACCGTGGAGAAGTACCCAAGTGGCCGAAGGGGCTCCCCTGCTAAGGGAGTAGGGTGCGTGAGTGCCGCCCGGGTTCAAATCCCGGCTTCTCCGCCATTGCCTTGCCGGATGATCGTTCCGGCAAGGTTCTTTTTTGCTTTCAAAACTTTTATCATCGTTTTTCCCATCCCTTTGCAAAGCACAGGCTTCAGCGGATTCACACCGGCGTATATCTCCGAAATTCTTCTATTTCTTTTCCTAAAATTGAACACTTTTTGCTTTCCTGCCGTCTAATAGGGGAAAGGAGGGAAACCCATGGAAGAAGACCGGGAGGCATGGCTGGAACGGGCCATGGAACAATATGAAGAAAGCCTGCTGCGCATGTGCTTCGCCTGTCTGGGCGATGCGGCGCTGGCGGAGGATGCGGTGCAGGAAACCTTCCTGAAGGCATACCGGGCGCTGGATCGCTTTCGCGGAGACGCCGGGGAAAAGACGTGGCTGCTTCGCATTGCGGTCAATACCTGCAGAGATTTGCGGCGGAGCGCGTGGTTCCGTCATGTGGATCGGAAGGTGACGCTGGACGCGCTGGGCGATCAGACGGATTCGCCGCAGGAATGGAGCCGTTGGGACGATACCCTGACGCGGGCAGTGATGGAGCTGAAGCCCAAATACCGGGAAGCCGTCCTGCTGTGCTGTTATCAGGGCCTGACGGGGCAGGAGGCGGCGAGTGTGCTGAAAATCAGCCGAAGCGCGGTGATGAACCGGCTGCGGCAGGCCAAAGCCATTCTCAGGAAGGAACTGGAGGTGTGGTATCATGGGGAATGAGCTGAAACAGGAAACCATCCGAAACGCGCTGGACGCGCGGCTTTCCCCGCTGTCTGCTTCGTCCCGGCGGCGGGCCCGGATCCGTGCCGCCGCAGCTCGGAAAGAAAAAACGGCTGGGAAAAGAAAATGGAGCTTTGCGCTGATCGTAGCCCTGCTGCTGATGCTGGTCGGAGCCGCACTGGCGGTGGGATCCCATCTGTTCGCCCGCTTTGCCCAGAAGGACGAGCGGTATGCCGGCGTGCTGGATCAGGTTGTCAGCGTGACGGAAGCGCCTGCCACAGTGCAGGATGAGACGCTGGGCACGGTCGTCGCCCGGGTGGACAGCGCCTACTACGACGGCCAGACGCTGGCCTTGACCATCGCGGTGGAAAACGCCCGGCGAATCTCGGAATGGACGCCTGCGGAGGAGGAAAAAGCCCTTCTAAAGCCGGAGGAAGGGGCCCGTCCCGCTACGCCGCAGACGGCGATGACGGAGGAAGAGAAGCGGATTATGGCGGATGCTCAGGCGGCGAAGGCTGCAGGAAAACCCTTCGGAATCCGAAAAGACACGATCTGGGTACACGACCATTTCTATACGGAGGACGGAATTCCTCTGCCGCCCTATGACGGCGAGGACGAGGAGGAAAACGGAACCCTTTACGAGATCAGGGAGTTTTCCCCCCTGCCGGAGGAAATTTGCGGGCGGGATGTTCTTTCCGTCTATGCCGAGCTGGGCCGAAGCACGGAATACTATTATTTTGACGGGCAGAAAACGTACTGGCGCAGCGAGGTGCAGCGGGACGGCATGGGGCGGGTTACAGCCACGGTTCCAAAAGCCGAAGCGGAAATCGCCCTTTTCACGGGAACAGGCACGCTGAACGGCGCAGCCTGCACGGTAACGGCTCAGGTCAGCGCCGTCGAATTGCGCCTGACCATCGAGGCGGAAGCAGATGTTTTCCCATTGGAGAAGCATCAGGAGGACGGCTTCGAATGGACGGAACAGCCTTGGATGGCGGAGGTTTACGACGAAACCGGCGCGGAATACCTGCCGCGGGAAGGAGCGTCCCCCGAATCAGACCGCTGTCTGACGATTCCCTTTGACGGTTCCGGCCACGTGCCGGAACGGCTGACGGTATATGTTTACCGCTGCGCCATGGACGAGGACGTGCCGGACGAGGCGGCGATCCGTTCCGGCAGCTTTGTGGAGCTGACAAGATAGCGCCCGAACCTTCCCGGCAGCTTTGCGAAAAAGGCTGCCGGGTCTTTTTTGCGCCGGATTGTAAATCCTGTGGGGAAAAACTGGCCTTTCCGCTTTGGCTGTGGTACAGTAAGCTGGAAAAGGCTGGAGGGATGCAGCGATGCTGGCAAAGAAAAGGAGACGGACGGTCTTTTGGCTGCTGTGCGGCCTGCTGACGTTTTTCTGCACCAACGGACTGTGTGAAAAACTGTGGGACGCTCACTGGAATCCGGGGGAATACACGATCGAGCTGACCCAGAGCGATGTGGACGAACTGAAAGCACTGTGGGAGGAGATCGACCGTCGTTCCGTGGACAGCAACGTCAGAGAAGTGGAAAAAAATGCGCTTGAGATTATCTATAAAGACTACTGCGAAGGGCTGACCGGTTCAGCTGAAACCAATTTTGAGGACGTGGGGGTTTACCACTGGGAGCCGGGCTTCCCGGATGAAAAATCGCTTCCCAAAGGGCAGGTGTTCTGCCTTGCCATCAGGGCGCTGTGCGAGCAGTACGAGCTGAGCCCGGACAGCTTTTTGTCCTATTGTCCTTGTTTCAGGTACGAGGGGGGATACCCGGAAAACCCCACGTGGAACGTGAAATTGACGCGTTACGACGACGAAGTTTCCTCCGGCCTGCTGGTCTATACGGTTCAGATCCACGCCTATGATGGAAGCATCCTCGGAGTCAAGCGAAACACTACCATCGGGTGAAGCGATGGGAAAAAAGAGCCGCGTTCAGGCAAACGCGGCTCTTTTTCTCCCCTGAACTGTTTAGGGCATGGCCTGTACGTCTTCCCATGCAAGAAATCCCTGATAGATCGCCCGGTCTTTCTTTTCGCTCATGAAGTCCTGCATTTCTCCCGTCTGGGCGTTGATGATCAGGTTTGAATATTCCAGACTGTTTTGCTCGTCCCCGGTCTCGTCCTGCCCGTATTCGGGAAGCTCGGCCCGGGGGTTTTTCAGATATAGGCAGTCCAACTGCCAGACGGGGACGGCGCAGAAGTGATCGGCCCGGGCAGAGACAGTCCCATCGTCCGGGTTCTCGTAGAACAGATAGCCGAATTTCAGACCGTAGATTTTTCGGATGTGCCCGGCCAGAATTTCCCGCTCCGCCGCTTCCAGCACCTTTGCAAAGCTGCACAGCGGCACGTCGTCCGCCATGCGCCCGCTGGATTTCAGCATACGGCAGCTGATGTCGTACATGTCCGAGACAATGACCGAAACGTTCAGATGGATGGTGGTGTTGCCGCGGGTCTTCCAGTAATAGGCCGCGCCGGCGTGATTCAGCAGCGGGATTCCATTCACCAGCTGGTGAAAATAGATCATGTACTCGCCGGGCGCAGCCGCTTCTTTGGTCTTGGGATGCCGGAAGCCGAACGTGGCCAGCCGGTAGGGATGCGCCAGATCCCAGCTGGATTCCGGCAGGCCCATCACGGTCAATGCCTGCCTCGTGATCTCCACCGCGCCGGAAAGCGTCAGGCCGCTGCCTGCGGCGTAGGCTCGCTCCCATTCCTGCGGGTCGAGGACGCAGCCATCGTAGGTCTTTTCGATTTTGTTGGGGATCTGCTCGATAAAATCGTCGGTTGCAAAGGCAAAGACGTTATCTTCCGGGCGGATGATATAATGCAGGCCGGTCTCCTCCTCCGGAAACAGCGGCTCCATGCGCGCAAATTCCAGTTTTTCTACCGGCACCTGTTCCACATCGGGGATGGATACGTCCACATCCGCCGTGATCTCCCGGCCGTAGGCCTGATAGACCGCGTGCCATCCGGCCGCCGCCTGCTCCCGCACCTGACTGATGGTGAAAAACTCCTGCGCGGCCGCTCCGACCGCCGCAAACGTCAGAACGGCTCCCGCCGTCAGCCCCAGCCACCGTTTGAAACTTCTCTTCATCCTGCGCCTCCTGCCGTCGTTTTTCGGGAAAGGCGAGCCTGTTCCCTGCATAAAGTAAGACGCTTGAGAAGGAAGGCCAGGAACGCGAAAAGAGCAAAAAGTTTGTCGACCGCAGACCAGCCGATCGAGATCAATCCCTTCAGAAAGAATTGTACCTTCTCGAACTGTTCGCACGGAGAAGAAGTGATTGTGGCAAAAGAGCTTTCATGATAAAATGAAGAAAGCATGGGTGACCATGCCGCGGCGGAAGGCAACACCGAGATCCTGTGAGGGAAGGAGGTGAGGCTCAATGCAGAAGATTCTTTTTGAAGTACTAAGTGCAATCGTGACATCCGCCGTTGCTACGGTGATCGGTTGGATTTCGGCAAAAAGAAACGATCACGATGAGCAAGATCGTGATCGCTAAGCCTGCAGAAGGCTAAGCTAGTAAAACCTTCCGCCACGTTAACAATACCACATCCAAAGAAAAAAGTCAAACGAAAGCGCCGGGCAAACTGCCGGGCGCTTTTTATGTTTAACCCTGCTACCCCTCGTAATGCAGCGCCTCGATGGGCTTGAGCTTGCTGGCCTTGTTGGCGGGATACAGGCCGAACACCACGCCGATGAGGACGGAAAAGCCGATCGCCATCCACGCCACATTGATGGGGACGGTCAGGGTCATGTCGAGGACCGGCCCCAGAACCCTGACCAGCCCCACCGAGAGCGCCAGTCCCAACAGACCGCCCATCAGGCTGACCGCCAGCGCTTCGATTAGAAACTGCATCAGAATGTTCCCTCGCGCCGCGCCGATGGCCTTGCGGATGCCGGTCTCCCGGGTGCGCTCGCTGATGCTGACCAGCATGATGTTCATGATGCCGATGCCGCCCACCAGCAGGGAGATGCCCGCGATGCCGCCCAGCATCAGGGAAAGGGTGGCGGTAGTGTCGCTCAGGGTGGAGAGCATTTCCGTCTGGTTGTATACGCTGTACTGCGTGCCGAAGGACTTGGTGTTGTAGCCCTCAAAGGCCTTTTCCAGATAGGCTTCCACCGCCGCCTGCGCCTGCGTCACCTGATCGGAGGATGCGGCGGAAACGTAGAAGCTGGAAATGCCTGTGGAGTTGGACAGCCGCTGGGCCAGCGTGTAGGGAATCAGAATCTGATTATCGTTGCTGCCGCTGGCGCTTTCGCCGTTGGCCTTCAGCACGCCCACCACCGTCATGGTGTAGCCGCTGAGGGTGAAGGTTTCGCCGACGGCGTGGGTGGTTCCGTACATTTCGCTGGCGGCCTCCGCGCCGATGACCGCTACAAAGCTGCGGTTGTCGATGTCGGGCTGGGTCAGGAAGCGCCCTTCGGCCACCGTCCAGCTGCGGATGTGTTCGTAGCCGGGAGCCGTGCCCTGCACCGTACCGTCGTCATAGGTGTTCACGCCGGCCTTGACCGTGCCGGAAACATTGGTCAGCGGCGCAATGTAGGCGATGGCCTCGTTCCCTGCCAGCTCGTTCAGGCCGTCGGCGGTGACGGGGTTCATCCGCCGGGCGTTGATGGTGGCGGAGATCAGGTTGGTGCCCATGCCCTCGATGCTGGCGGTGACGGAACTGTTGGCCCCCTGACCAATGGAGACCAGCACCACGATGGCCAGCACGCCGATCACCACGCCCAGAATGGTCAGAAAAGAGCGCATTTTATTGCCGGCAATGGCCTTCAGGGCCATCTTAAACGACTGAAAGATCATCCGCGTCCGCCTCCTTCGGTTCGTAGAGCCGCCCGTCCTCGATGCGGATCATCCGCTGCCCGCAGAGGGCCACCTTGGGGTCGTGCGTAATGAGAACGATGGTATTCCCGGCCTGGTGCAGCTCGTCAAAAATGTTCAGAATTTCCCGCCCGGTCTTCTGGTCCAGGTTGCCGGTGGGTTCGTCGGCCAGGATCAGCGACGGGTTGACGGCAATGGCCCGGGCGATGGCGCAGCGCTGCTGCTGGCCGCCGGAAAGCTGGTTGGGCCGGTGCTTCATTCTTCCGCCCAGCCCGACCCGCTCCAGCGCGGCCACGGCTCGCTTTTTGCGCTCGGAAGCCCGAACGCCCTGATAGATCATGGGCAGCTCCACGTTTTCCAGCGCGCTCAGCTTGGGCAGCAGGTTGAAGCCCTGAAAAATAAAGCCGATCTGTTTGCTGCGCACTTCCGCCAGCTGCTTTTCCCGGTATTTGCGGATGGGCTTTCCGTTGAGCAGGTAGGTGCCGCTGTCCGCCGTGTCCAGACAGCCGATCAGGTTCATCAGCGTGCTCTTGCCGCTGCCGGAGGGCCCGATGATGGTGACGTATTCGCCCTTTTCCACCCGCAGGGAAACGTGGTCGAGGGCGTAAATGGTCTCGCCGCCCAGCGTGTATTGCTTTACGATGTCCTGCATTTCGATCATGGAAAAGCCTCCTTAACGGTTGCCGGAACGGCCGCCGCCGTTGCCGCTTCCGCCGCCCCCGCCGGGGAAGCCGCCGCTGGGCATGTCGCCGCCGCTGGGCATACTGCCCATGTCGAAGCTCATACTGCCGAAGTCAAAGCCGCCATCCCGGCTGTCGGTGCTGGAAGAAGAGGCCTCCCGGGTAATGAGCACCACGTCGCCTTCGTCAAGGCCGCTCAATACCTGCGCGTAGTTTTCATCGGACAGGCCTGTTTCCACCGTGGTACGCACGCCGGGCTCGTCGCCGGATGCGTCGTCGGACTGCAGCCAGACGTAGCTTTCGCCGCGGGAGGTGTTCAGCGCCGTCAGGGGCACCAGCAGCACGTCGTTCACTTCTTCAATGCGGATGGTGGCGGTGCCGTTCATACCGAATTTCAGATTCTCGTCGCCGTCGATGGTCAGGGTCACGTTGTAGAC
>CAKUCE010000071.1 GCA_934643535.1 uncultured Clostridia bacterium
ATAGCACGGTTCTTTTTTTCTGTCAACACTTTTTTTGAAGTTTTTTTACTTTTTTTGCATTTTCTCCTCAACCCCTTATTTCTCAAGGGGTTCAGCGTCTTACTTTTTTCAGGAATCTCCCTGCATGCTCCTGCTTCTTCTGTTTTCTCGCCTATTGTTAGCACTCTTTTTTGTTGAGTGCTAATTTTCTATTGCATTTCCGTCCTGCCTCTGCTAAAATAACGAACGGAAGCGTTTTCACTTCCACCCAAACGTTTTGAACGCTGTTCCTTCATTATATTGCTTACGGACTGTCCCTTTGGGTGCCGTTTCCTTCATAATCAAGGAGCATCCCCACACCACAATATTGACGGAGGCGTCTACTATGACCCAACAGCAAAAAGGCAACATCTCCATTCACGCGCAAAACATCATGCCCATCATCAAGCGCTGGCTCTATTCCGATAAGGACATCTTTGTCCGCGAAATGGTCTCCAACGGCTGTGATGCCATCACCAAGGAAAAAATGCTTCATCCCGATCTGAAATGCGACTATCGCGTTACCGTGACGCTGGATAAAGAAGCAAAGGAGATCCGCTTCGCCGATAACGGCATCGGTATGACCGCCGGGGAAGTCGAAAAGTACATCAATCAGGTTGCCTTCTCCGGGGCCGAAGAATTTCTGAAAAACTATGAGGGCGACAACAAGGGCGGCATCATCGGCCACTTTGGCCTCGGTTTCTATTCCGCCTTCATGGTAGCCGACAGAGTGACCATCGACACCCTGTCCGGCGCGGAGGGAGCCGCGCCCGTCCGCTGGGTCAGCGAAGACGGCATGGCTTTCACCATGGAAACTGGCGATCGCACCGAGCGCGGCACCGTCATCACCCTTCATATTTCTGAGGAAGAATCCGAGTTTCTGGACGAATACCGCCTGCGCGAGGTCCTTCGCCGTTACTGCGGCTTCGTGGCTACGCCCGTTTATTTCGACATTGTAAAGGTCGAAGCGCCCGCCGAAGAAAAAACCTCTGATTCCGAAAAGACGGAAGAGGAAGAAACTCTCAAGGCGGATGAAACGCCGAAAGGTCCGGAGCTGATCAACTCCACCCCTGCGCTCTGGCTCAAAAATCCCAAGGACTGCACGGCGGACGAATACAAATCCTTCTATCACGACGTCTTCCACACCTTTGATGACCCGCTGTTCTACGTCCACCTGAACGTCGATTATCCCTTCAACCTGAAGGGCATCCTCTATTTCCCCAAGCTGACTAACGACTTCGGCACCAAGGAAGGCGAGATCAAGCTCTTCAGCGGTCAGGTCTTTGTGGCGGACAACATCAAGGAAGTCATTCCCGAGTTCCTGATGCTGCTCAAGGGCGTGATCGACTGCCCCGACCTGCCTTTGAACGTGAGCCGCAGCTTCCTGCAGAACGACGGTTATGTCAAGAAGCTCTCCGCCTATATCACCCGGAAGGTGGCGGACAAGCTGACCGGCCTGTTCAACACTGAACGGGACAACTACCAGAAGTATTGGGACGACATTCATCCCTTCGTCAAGTATGGCTGCATGCGGGACGCCAAGTTCTTCGAGCAGGTAAAGGACACGCTCCTCTTCAAGACCACGAAGGGCGAATACCTGACCCTTTCCGAATATCTGAGCAAGAACGAAAGCAAGCTCGGCAAGAAAGTCATCTATACCAACGATCCTACCCGTCAGGCCGCCAGCGTGGCTCTGTACGACAAGGAAGGCGTCGACGTGGCCGTCATGGATTCCCTGATCGACCTGAACTTCGTCAGCTTCATGGAATACTCCGCCGGAGTGGACGGGCTCAGCTTCGCCCGTGTGGACGCGGACAGCGATGCCTTCCAGAAGGAGCAGACGGAAGAGGAAAAGAAGCAGGGTGAGGAAGACGCCAAGAAGCTGGCCGACCTCTTTGCCGATGCGACCGGCAATAAGGAACTGACCGTAAAGCTGAACGCTCTGAAGGATGAATCCCTGCCCGCCATGCTGGTGCAGGAAGAGCAGGGCCGTCGTTTCTCCGAAATGGGCCGGATCTATGGTCAGGACTTCAAGCTTCCTGAGCGCTACACGTTGGTACTGAATGCCTCCAACCCGGTGGTCCGTTCCCTGATCGACAGCGAAGACGGCGAGAAGCGCAGCCTGCTGGCCGCCCAGCTCTTCGATCTGGCGCGCATGAGCACCCGTCCTTTGGAGAAAGACGAGATCACCGCTTTCCTTTCCCGCTCCAACAAACTGCTGGAAATGCTCTGCAAATAAGTATTTCTGATCAATCTCCCTTTGCGAGGAAGAAGGGTTTTGCCCCTTCTTCCTCGTATTCATTTATGTTGAGTTTTTTTCTGCCGAATGAACGGCATGATCTCCCCCTTCGGATTCCGCTTTTTGAGAAACCGCCGGGGCCTGAAAGGAGTCTGTTTCCATGCGCCAGCGTATTATCGCTCTTCTGCTTTGCCTGCTTCTTTTGTTCCCTGCCCTCGCACTGGCCGATTCCAAGCCCCGGGAGATCACCCCGCTGAGTCCCGAAGAGATTCCCGAACCCACGGAAGGCATGCACCACTATCTGCTGGCCTGTACCGATACATGGGACGGCGATCCCAACAACCTGGGCAACACGGACGGCGTCGTGCTGGTGACGCTGGATACGGTTCAGCGCCGGATCATCTTCTCCACGCTGACCCGGGAAATGCTTATCCGCCGCCCGGACGGAGTCATCGGCCGTTTTACGTATATTGCCAAAAATTACGGTATTGACGCGCTGCTGAATATTGTCGGCACTCATTTCGGCATTCAGGTCGATCAGTATGCCATTTTCTGCATGAATAACATTCAGGACATCATTGACGCCATGGGCGGCGTCACCATCACCGTCACAGACGCCGAAGCCGATTATCTCAACCGCTACCGCATCGCCCGGGACGCCACCACTCCCAGCATGGCCAAAGCGGGGACGTATCTTTTCAGCGGGCATGCCGCGGTCATTTACATGCGGATCCGCAAAGTAGGCGGCGACGGCGACGCGGGGCGTACCCGCCGCATCCGCACCGTACTGACCACCCTGACGGAGAAATACGCCGACGCTACGCTGGATGATGCTCTCCGCATTCTGGGCGTAGTTTCCGACAGTCTGGTTACTACCAACATGAAGCTGGACGATATGCTGACGGCGGTCGGATATGCGCTGGAGCTGCGGGGCGTTACCCCCGAGGGCTATCAGCTGCCTCCGCGCGACTGTCTCTCCCCCATCACTTATGTGGGGATGCAGACCTATCAGGTGGATTTTGAACGC
Organism: uncultured Clostridia bacterium; assembly: GCA_934643535.1. GTDB lineage: Bacteria > Bacillota > Clostridia > Christensenellales > Aristaeellaceae > Limiplasma. The sequence goes on from CAKUCE010000071.1 coordinate 3,285, forward strand.
TGCCGTCAGTACATCCGCGACGTCTATTATCCCGCGCAATAACGTTCTGCATTTTTCCTCTATCATTTATACAGAAAGGCTTGTCCCTCATGATTCTCATTTCCGTTCAGGAGCTCCAAAAGAGCTTCGGTGTTCACGAGGTTCTCCGCAGCGTCACCTTCAGCCTGCAAAAAGGCGAAAAAATGGGTCTGGTCGGGGTCAACGGCTGCGGCAAGACCACCCTCATGCGCATGATCGCCGGAGAAATGCAGCCGGACGGCGGCGCGATCCATCGCAATAAGGATCTCCGTGTGGGCTATCTGGCCCAGCTGGACGACATTCCCCTGACCGATACGGTCTGGGGGGCTTTGCTTCGGGTATTTGAACCCATCCGCGTCATGGAGCGCCGCATGGCAGAGGTCGAAAAGCTGCTGGAATCCGCCGATCCTGAAACGGCCCTCCGCCTTTCCGGCGAATATCAGCGTCTGACCGAGAGCTACAACGCCCAGCAGGGTTATGCCTATGAAGGCGAAATGCTCCGGGTGCTGAACGGCCTTGGCTTGAAACCCGAGATGCATCAGCGGCAGGTCTCCACCCTCTCCGGCGGCGAGCGCACCCGTCTTTCTCTGGCGAAGCTGCTGCTGCAAAAGCCGGACATCATCCTCATGGATGAGCCTACCAACCATCTGGATCTGGAGGCCATCGAATGGCTGCAGGATTATCTGACCGATTATAAAGGCTCTCTTCTGCTCATCAGCCACGACCGTTATTTTCTGGATCATGTCTGCAACACCATGGGCGAGCTGCTGGGCGGCAAGATGATCAAGTTCACCGGCAATTACACCGAATACATGAAGAAGCGCACGGCCGACTTCGAGACCCGTATGAAAGCCTACGAGCTTCAGCAGAAGGAGATTCAGCGGGAGCAGGCCATCATCGAGCGTTACCGCAGCTTTAACCGGGAAAAGAGCATCAAGGCCGCCGAAAGCCGGGAAAAACGGCTGGCCAAGGTGGAGCGGCTGGAAAAGCCGGTGGAAGAGCAGCACGTCCGCTTTTCCTTCGACGCCCGCCGGCGCAGCGGCGAGGAAGCGCTGGAGGTCCGGGAGCTGAGCAAATCCTTTGAGGGGCAGACGGTTTTTCAGAATCTTTCCTTCAAGCTCCGAACCGGCGACCGTGTGGCGCTCATCGGCCCTAACGGCGTAGGAAAAAGCACGCTTTTCCGCATCCTGACCCATCAGCTGAACCCCGATCATGGCAGCGTCCGTTTTGGCGTCAACATTGACGTCGGCTATTACGATCAGCACCAGCAGAATCTCAATCCCCAGAACACCATTCTGGACGAGGTATGGAATTCCTTTCCCAAGCTGGAACAGACCCGCATCCGCAGCGCGCTGGGCCTGTTTCTGTTCACCGGCGACGAGGTTTTTGAAAAGATCGAAAAACTCTCCGGCGGCGAACGGGGCCGGGTGGCCCTGACCAAGCTGATGCTCAAGCAGGACAATCTCCTGCTGCTGGACGAGCCGACCAACCATCTGGATATGGACAGCCGCGAGGTGCTGGAAGACGCTCTGCGGGATTTTCCCGGCACCATTCTGGCCATCAGCCACGACCGTTATTTTATCAACCGCTTTGCCGAAAAGGTCATGGTGATGGAGCAGGATGGCGTAACAGAATATCTGGGCAATTTCGACGATTATATCGAAAAACGGGATCGTCCCCGTCCCCCGGTGTCGTCGCTGGAGGACGAGCCCACCCGCACGGCCCAGATCCGGGAAAAAAAGAAAAACCGCCAGCAGAACGCCCTGCTTCGGGAATTAAAGGCGGCGGTGGATAAGGCTGAGGCAGCCATCGAGCAGAACGAGCGGGAAATGGCCCGTCTGGAAGCCGAACTGGCCCGCCCCGAAACCTACAACGATCTGGAGGCCATGCGCCGCCTGACCGAAAGCTATCAGGCCGAACAGGACAAAACCGAGTCCCTCTACGAAGCGCTGGAAGCGGCGGAAGCCGCCCTTTCCGAAGCGTCCGAATAAATTTTTCGTTCAGAAACCGCCGTCCTCCCCCGTTTTTTCAGGGGAAGGCGGCGGTTTCTTTGTCTATTTGTTTTGCCTTATGACGATCTCCGGACTGCTCTTGCTTCTGGAGCCGTAGATCTCTTCCAGTTCTGCGATCGCCTCTTCCCGTCTTCGGATCAGCCCTTTCCGGTGGCTGACCAGCAGATACGGTGCGCGCAGCCCTTTCAGCACCGCGATCTCTTCCTTCAGGAACTGAACGTTATAAACGCAGCGTCCGTCTTTCATGCGGCCATACAAAGCGTCGCCCACAAAAGCATACTGGCCGTCCACCTCCAGCCCCAGGCATCCTCTGGCATGGCTGGACGGCAGGGGAAAAATCTTCAGTTCTCCCGCCGTCCATTCCTCCTCAATGACCGTTCCCCGATGAATATGCCTGTGGGTTTCTTTGGATACGTAGATGTCTCCCGCATGCACCCGATCAATGTTTCCAGCATGATCCCGGTGAAAATGCGACAGGACGATTTTCGCGTCCTCCCTCTGTTCCGGTACGTTTTCTTCCCCGTCGCCCACATCATAAAGCCAGAGCTGCCCGTCGCTCCTGATAACGCCCACATCCGCCGAAAGCGGATTTTCAGAGGCTTCCCAGTAGCCGATCTTTTCATTGATGACCCTGAGTTCTTTCCCCGTCATGAGCCTTTCCTCCGAATTTTTTCGCCCCGTTCCGCTGCTGCCCCATGCGGCGGCCCTTCCAGTCCGGAACCTTATCCGTCTGCTTCCGGCCATCCGGCGCTGTATTCCATCGTTCCGTCCTGCCGTACCCAAAGGGCCTCTACGCCCTCCCAGCCGTCTGCCAGCTTCTTTCCGTCCTCCACCGGCATGGCAAACAACGCCGTGGACAGTGCGTCTGCCAGTCCCGAATCCGCCGTCAGCACGGAAACGGCCCAGTTGTACTCCGCCGGATAAAGGGTCTCCGGGTCGATGATATGGTGGTACTGCTTTCCATCCACCGTGTAGTAACGCTGATAGTTGCCGCTGGTCACCAGCGACGCATCCGTCAGGTCGAGCACCGCAAGGTTCTGCGCAGCCGCCGTCAGATCAGGATTCTGCACCCCTGCACGCCAGGTTGTTCCGTCGCCCTTTCGCCCGATGGAGCGCAGATTGCCGCCGATGCTCATCAGCAGGCTGGCTACGCCCTGCGCTTCCATTTTTCGCGCCGTCAGCTCCACCGCATAGCCCTTGGCGACGGCCCCCACGTCCAGCGACATTTCCGGATCGGCCAGATAGACGGTCCCGGCTTCCGGGTCCAGCACCACCTGTTCAATATCCGTATGTTCGCCCGCCCGATACAGCTCCTCCGCCGAAGGAACCGCCGCGTGCTCCGGGTCGGCCAGTCCCAGTTCCCGGTATTCGTGCCAGATGGAAAGCACGCTGCCCAGCGCAATATTGGTTTTTCCACCGGTCCTGGCGTACATTTCCTTTCCAAAGGCGATCAGATCGTATAGCGGTTCTTCCACCGCCACCGGAGCGATTCCGGCGTTCCGGTTGACGGTATAAAGATTGTTCACGCCCTCGTAGGATTGATAAATGTCAAACAGCCGGTGGTAATATTTCAGTTCGTCGTGAACGGCCTGCAGGATCTCCTGCGCGGCCTCCTGCGTGTCTGCATAGACCACCACCTGCGAAAACGTATCAAACACATCCAGAAAGCTGGTCTCATATCGTTTGCTCTCCGCTGCGGCGCAGGGCGCAAGGGCCGTCCAAAGCAGGAGCGCCGCTATCCATCCCGCCAGTTTTCTCATATCTTTCCCTCCCTGCTTTCCAAAATTTCATTGATAAAAGAAATTCTTCCCCGGCCTTCCTTTTTCCTGTTTTCTCTTCTCTGATCCGCTCTTTCTCCCCTCCGAAACGTCTTTTTCTCCATCCGCCGCCAAACCTATTCATTTTCCCAATTCTGTGCTATAATGAAGTACTGTGCAGATATGCGCACTTCAAGTCCTGAGGCAGGGGAGGAAACGTCGTGACGCTCAAACCCAAAACGCAGAAGGCCGTCCGTACCGGGCTGTGGCTTCTGCTGGACGCGGTTTTAATCAATCTGGCCATGATCCTTTCGCAGATTCTGCGTTATACCACCACCATTTCCTATTCTTTCTTTCAAATTTATTTTCGTATTGCCCCGGCCATGACCCTGATGGGCCTGATTTTGTTTGCCATTTTCGGTCTCTACCGCACCATGTGGCAGTATGCCTCAACGGAAGATCTGCTCCGTGTGGTGCTGGCCACCCTGGCGCTGGCGTTCTGTACTTACCTCTATTCCGTCGTCGCTAATTATTTTGTGCGGCCGCAGAATCTTTTCCGTCTGCATCGGCTGATCTATCCGCTTTTCTGGCTGATCGGCATGGCGCTGGTGGGCGCGTCCCGGCTGATCTACCGCTATGCCGTCACCCGGCGGCATCTTCCTTTCTTTCCCCGTCACACTGCCGGTCAGCGCCGTACTATGATCGTCGGCGCAGGCTGGCTGGGAGCCAATGTGGTGCATGAAATGCAGCACGGCAATTATGGAAACTGCCTGCCCGTCATCGTGGTGGACGACGACCAGCGGCGTACCGGCTCCAGCTTGAGCGGCGTGCCCGTGGTCCGGGGCAGCGGCAATATTCTCAAGCTTGCCAGCGATTATTCCATCGACGACATCATCATCGCCATTTCCACGCCCAAGGCCGATCTGAACCCGGTGATCGAAAAATGCCTTGCCACCGGCTGCCGGGTCAAGCGGGTCACGCCCCTGCAGAACCTGGAGGGAAACCGTTCCGCTGCCGGAGTGCCGCGGGAGCTGAACATCGGCGACCTGCTGGGACGGCCGGAGGAACAGCTGGACATGACGCAGGTAGCCGCCTTTGTACGGGATAAGACCATTCTGATCACCGGCGGCGGCGGAAGCATCGGAAGCGAGCTGTGCCGTCAGCTCTTCCCCTTGCAGCCCAGACGGATCGTGCTGTACGACGTCAGCGAAAACTACATGTACGACCTGTATTCCGATCTGGAACGGGAATACCGTCAGGATCTTTCCCAGCGGCTGCTTCTCTGCGTCGGCTCCATCCGGGATGAGCAGCGGCTCGACGAAGTCTTCGGCTGCTACAAGCCGGAGATCGTCCTCCACGCTGCGGCCCACAAACATGTGCCTCTTATGGAAGACTGCCCCGATCAGGCGGTAAAAAACAATGTGTTCGGCACCAACCTGACGGCGCTGGCCGCCATCCGTCACGGAGTGCGGCGCTTCGTCCTCATTTCCACCGACAAGGCCGTCAACCCCACCAACGTCATGGGGGCCACCAAGCGGCTGGCGGAAATGGTCATCGAAGCCCGCAACGCCCAGTCCGATACGGAATTCACCGCCGTCCGCTTCGGCAATGTGCTGGGCTCCCACGGCAGCGTGGTGCCCAAGTTTGAGCAGCAGATCCGTTCCGGCGGGCCCATCACCCTGACCCATCCGGAGATCATCCGCTATTTCATGACCATCCCGGAGGCCGCCAGTCTGGTGCTGCAGGCTGCCAGCATTGCCCGGGGCGGCGAGCTGTTTGTGCTGGACATGGGACAGCCGGTGAAGATCCGCGAACTGGCCGAACGAATGATCCAGCTCTACGCGCCGGAAAACGGTCAGAAGATCGAAATCGTCTACACCGGTCTGCGCCCCGGCGAAAAGCTCTACGAAGAGCTGCTGCTGGACGGCGAGGGCATTTCCCAAACGGAGAACCGGAAGATCTTCATCGCCAAGCCGGAGCAGATCAGCGTGGACAGGCTGAACGCCATGCTGGACACCCTGCGCCGCTGCATTGCAGAAGGCGGCGATATGCGCGCCTGCCTGCATGAACTGGTGCCCACCTTCCGGGAGCCTCAGCAGGTCAATCAATCCCACGGGGAGAGCGTCAGCGCATGAGCCACGAGGAACTGATGAGGTTGGCGCTGGAAGAGGCCCGGCAGGCCGCCCTTGAAGGGGAAGTGCCCGTGGGTGCGGTGCTGGCCCGTCAGGGACAGGTCATCGTTCAGGCCCACAACCTGCGGGAGCAGCGCAACGATCCCACTGCCCACGCGGAGCTTCTGTGCATCCGTCAGGCGGCGGAGCTTCTGCACACCCGGCGACTCAGCGGCCTGACTCTTTACGTCACGCTGGAGCCATGCCCCATGTGCGCGGGCGCCATGATGATGGCCCAGCTGGACCGCTGCTTCTTTGCCGCCCGGGATCAGCGTCAGGGCTGCTGCGAAAGCGTTCTGGCGCTGACGCAGGATCCCGCTTTCTACCATCGCGTGCCCTGTATGGGCGGCCTGATGGAAGAAGAAGCCCAGGCGCTTCTGCAAAGTTTTTTCGAAAAACGCCGTACAGGAGACAGAACCCATGAACACTGAGATCCGAGCCATTATCTCCGATATGGACGACACCCTGCTGAACGACGAGGGCAGGCTGTCCGACTACACCGTCGCTATGCTGCGGGAGTGCATTCGCCGGGGGATTCACGTCATTCCTGCCAGCGGCCGCACCCAGACCAGCGTGGCCCCTTACGCCGTCCAGATCGGCGTGGACTGCCCCTATATCGCCTGCAACGGCGCGCAGATCATCTCGCCCGACCATCAGGTGCTGGAAGAAGAGACCATTCCCCCGGAAACCACCCGGGACATCGTCCGTTACCTGCAAAAGGAGGGCTTCTACGTGCAGGTCTACCGGGGCGAATATTTCTATTACGGCAAAGAGTGCGTCCTTTCTGAAAAATACAAGCATTCCTCCGGCATGAAAGGACAGGCCGTGGGCGATCTGCTGGGCTTCATCCACGAACCTTCGCCAAAAATCCTCAGCATCAGCGAACCCGACGAGGTGCAGCGGGTCATGCCGCTCGTCAGGGAGAAATTCCGTGGGCAGGCGGATTTTACCATGTCCAAGCCCTTCTTTATCGAGGGCATCGCGCCCAACGTCTCCAAGGGCAACGCCCTGCGCCGGCTGGCAAAACGGCTGGATCTGACGCCGGAGAACACCATGGTTTTTGGCGACAGTCTGAATGACATCAGCATGCTGAATTATTCCCATAACAGCGTAGCCGTAGCCAATGCCCGGGCAGAGACCCGACAGGCCGCCCGTTTCGTCTGCCGAAGCAATCAGGAAGACGGCGTCGCTCATTTCGTAGCCGAGCAGGTGCTCGGTATCCACAGCGTCTAACCCAAACCGCAAAGGAGGAACCGGCATGATCGCCATCGAGGAATTTTGTCAGGCTCTGAACCTGGAACAACTGACGCAAACCACCCGAAAGGAAATGGACATCAACGTTACCGACCTGAACCGGCCCGGTATGCAGTTCTGCGGCTTTTACGAATTCTTTGCCGCCGAGCGGCCCCAGGTCATCGGCAAGGTGGAAATGACCTATCTGGAATCTCTGGATCCCACCGTGCGGGAAAAGGTGCTGCGCCGGTACATGAGCTACGACCTGCCCTGCGTCATTTCCTGCTGGGGCATGACGCCGCCCAAGGAGCTTTTGCAGATTGCGGCGGAGCGGGACATTCCCGTCTTTATGAGCCGGGTCAAGACCACCAAATTTTCCCTGCAGGCCATTATGTACCTCAACCGGGTGCTGGCTCCCCATGTGACCCGTCACGGTGTGCTGGTGGACGTATACGGCGTCGGCGTTCTCCTGACCGGCGAAAGCGGCGTTGGCAAGAGCGAGGCCGCGTTGGAACTGGTCAAGCGGGGCCATCAGCTGGCGGCGGACGACGTGGTGGATATCTGCCGGGTCTCCGATGACCGGCTGGTGGGTGAAGCGCCGGAAATGGTGCGCCATTTCATGGAGATTCGCGGCATCGGCATCATTGATATCCGCGCCATGTACGGCGTTGGCTCCGTCATTCTTTCCAAGTCCATCGATATGGTCATCCACATGGAAAAGTGGGATTCCTCCAAGGAATATGACCGGCTGGGCCTGACGGAAGAGACGGTCAGCATTCTGGGCGTAAAGGTGCCCTATCAGGTCATGCCTGTGAAGCCTGGCCGGAACCTGGCCATTATCATCGAGGTAGCGGCCCGGAACCTGAGCCTGAAGCGCATGGGCTACAGCGCCGCCCACGAGCTGGATCGGCGGCTGAACGAGATGATCGCGCAGAACTCCTCGAACGGGGACGGTGCGAATTCATAAATCAACTGTTTTTTCCTAAAAATATGGGCAGTACGGGAGGATGGAATCATGGTATACATCGGCATTGACGTAGGCGGAACCGGCATTAAGATCGGCGTGGTAGACGAACAGGGTCAGCTGATCCATCAGGGCGAGACCCCCACGCTGGTAGGCCGTCCCTATCAGGAGATCATCGCGGACATGGGGCGCTGCGCTCTGAAGGTGCTGGACGAAGCCGGGCTGACGGCAGACGACGTTCACTCCGTGGGCATCGGCATCCCCGGCATTGCGGACGCGAAAACCGGCAACGTCATTTTCTGCACCAACATGGGCTGGAAGGACGTTCCTCTGCGCAGCGAGCTCCAAAAATATATCAATAAGCCCGTCTTTATCGACAACGACGCCACCGTGGCCGGCTTTGCCGAGAGCGTCGCGGGCGTGAGCAAGGGCACCTCCTCCAGCGTGTTCCTGACGCTGGGCACCGGTGTCGGCGGCGGCATCGTCATCAACGGCCGTCCATGGAGCGGCTGCCACGGCGTGGGCAGTGAGATCGGCCACATTCCCATGGATATCGGCGGCATTCCCTGCACCTGCGGCAACGAAGGCTGCCTGGAGCGCTACTGCAGCGC
>CAKUCE010000072.1 GCA_934643535.1 uncultured Clostridia bacterium
ATGTTGTACAGCAGGGTGTTCCGCAGCAGCATAGCGAAAGCGTTGTTGTGGATGAAGAAGGAAAAGTTCTTGAAACCTACGAATTCGCTGTGGAACAGATTGTAAAGGAAGGACTGCCGGGGGAAGATCTTGTACTGCTTGAAGGCGATGATCAGGCCGAACATCGGCAGGTAGCAGAACAGGACATACCAGATAAACGCGGGAAGACCCAGCAGGCTCAGCTCCAGATCGTCCCGTGTCAGCCGGTTCCTTTTGGGACGATTGACGGCGAGGGGCTGCCCGGTTTTTTCGGTGTTTCCGACCATAAACAGGTTCCTCCGTTTCCGTGTGAAGAATGTTAACGAACGTTTCTGCTCTTTACGGGCATATGTTAACACACGTCGAAACAAAATGCAATACCTATTTTCGAATTTTTGTCCACGATGGTTATAAAAGTGTTGAAAAGAATATGCGAAAGAAATACAAAAAAGAAAACAGAAAAAGTGATGGAAACATTTGTTAACATTTTTTAGCAAAAAACGTTGACATTTTTGGCCGGGCATTGTATCCTTAAAAGGGGTTTCCCCCGCAGAAAAGATTTTCATTGGAATGAGGTTTTTTCATGCTGAAAAGTACGATGCAGGACCTGGCGGACGCGGTGGGCGTTTCCCGCATCACCGTCTGGAAGGCCCTGAACGACCGGGACGGCGTCTCTCCCCGGACCAAAAATATGATCAAGCAAAAGGCTGCGGAAATGGGCCTGACTGACGCGGAAATCCAAATGGAAAGGAAGCCCAGGGAGGAGCCGAAACGGGAACCGGCGGAGGAGCGTACCTTCTCCGTGGTGGTTTCGCGGCCCGAGTCCTCCGCGTTCTGGATGCAGATCATCCATCACATCGCCAAGGAGCTGGCCCGCAGCCAGATCAACCTGATGTACACCTACATGCCTTCCTTTTATTCGGAAGGCTATGCGCTGCCCGCATCCCTGAAAAACGTGGATGGATTGATCGTCCTGAATATTTATGACGCCCGGCTGCTGCATATGCTCAACGGCCTGCCTCTGCCCAAGGTTTTTCTGGATACGGTGCCCCGCATGCAACCGCCCGTGCTTCACGGCGATCTGGTGCTGATCGAGGGCCGCAGCCGTATTCGGGAGATCACCCGGCGGTTGATCGACAGCGGCCGCACCCGGCTGGGCTTCGTGGGCGACGTGGGCTACGCCCAGACCAATCAGGACCGCTACGACGGCTTTCTGGACGCTCTGCGGGAAAAGAACCTTCCGCAGGATCCCGCCCTCTGCCTGACTGCGCCGCTGAGCCTGCGCGCCCATTATGAGGAGATCAGCGCCTTTCTGGACGGCCTGCCGGAGCTTCCGCAGGCCATCGTATGCGCCAGCGACTTTATCGCTCATTTCGTCAGCCGGTATCTGACGGAAAGCGGACGGAAAACGCCGAAGGGCTTTCTGCTGACCGGCTTTGACAACAATACCGAATACGGCAACGTGGCGGAGAAGATCACCACCGTACATGTGGAAACCTCCGCGCTGGGCAAGCGGTTGGCCAATAAGCTGCTGTTCCGGGCCGATCATCCCCAGATGCCGGAAGAGGTCTGCTATGTGGGCACGGAGATCCTTTATCGGGGCCCGCTGGCGGCGGAAATGGAAAAATAGGAGGGCTTTTTATGCTTCCCTTTCAGGATACGAAGCTTTCTCCCAAAGAACGGGCGCACGATCTGTGCGCCCGCTTGACGTCCCGGGAAAAAACGGGACAGCTGAACCAACGGCTGTACGGCTTTCAGAGCGTCCGCCGGGAAGGAGAACGGCTGACGCTGGATGAAGCCTTTCAAAAAGAAGTGCTGCGCTTCGGCGGACTGGGCACGCTGTACGGCCTGTACCGGGCCGATCCATGGTCGGGCCGGAACCGGGAAAACGGCCTGGACGGACAGAACGCCGTTCGCGCCTACAATCTGGCGCAGCGGTTCGTGGTGGAGCATTCCCGCTTCGGGATTCCCATGCTGGTCAGCAGCGAGTGCCCTCACGGCCATCAGGCGCTGGACGGCTATCTGCTGCCGGTGAATCTGGCGGCGGGGGCGACTTTTCAGCCGGAGCTGCTTTACGAGGCAGGGAAGGTGTGCGGGCGGCAGCTTCGGGAGCTGGGCGTGGATTTCGCGCTGGTCTCCACGCTGGACATCCTGCGGGATCCCCGCTGGGGCCGCAGTGAGGAATGCTACGGGGAAGACCCTTTCCATGCGTCCTGCTTTGCCAGGGCCATCGTCCGGGGCATTCAAAGCCAGGGCGTGGCGGTGGTGGCCAAACATTTCTGCGCGCAGGGGGAAACCACCGGCGGGCTGAATGCCAGCGCCGCCCGGATCGGGCCCAGAGAGCTGCGGGAGATTCACCTGCCCGCCGCAAAGGCGGTCTGTCAGGCGGGCGTGCGGGGAATCATGGCGGCCTACAACGAGATCGACGGCGTTCCCTGCCACGCCAACGAAGAATTGCTGCGGGAAGTCCTGCGCGGGGAGTTTGGCTTTGACGGAGTGGTGATGGCCGACGGCTGCGCCATCGACCGGCTGAACGACCAGACCGGCGGCGCGTTGGCCTCCGGCGCGCTGGCCCTGCGCTCCGGCGTTGAGATCAGTCTGTGGGACGAGGGCTTTTCCCGGCTGGACGAGGCGCTGGAAAAGGGCCTGATCGACGAAGCAACCCTGAATCGGGCCGTCGAGCGGGTACTGGCGTTGAAATTTGAGCGGGGCCTGTTTGAGCATTCCTACCTGCCGGAAGGACGAAAGCCCACGTTTTTTTCCAAAGAAAAGTTCCCGCAAAGTCTGGAGCTTTCGCGGGAAAGTCTGGTGCTGCTGAAGAACAAAGGCGTTCTGCCGCTGGCCGCCCGGGGAACGACGGCGCTGATCGGCCCGGCGGCGGACGATCTGTACCGCCAGCTGGGCGATTATACGCCGCCCATGGAGCCGGAGGCGGGCTGCACGCTGCTGCAGGGCCTGCGGGAGCTGACCGGGCCGGAGCTGCGTCTCCTCTATTGTGACGGCAGCGACCCGGAACGGGCCGCCGCACTGGCAGCAGAGGCCGATACGGTGGTGCTGGCGCTGGGCGGCTCGTCCAGCCGGTTTGAGCAGGCCCGGTTCGATACAAACGGCGCGGCGCTGAGCGGCAGCATGGACTGCGGCGAAGGCGTGGACAACGCAGGCCTGCGGCTTCCCGACGGGCAGCACGAACTTTTCGCCCGGGTGCGCGCCGCAGCAAAGAAGCTGGTTACGGTGCTGCTCGCCGGCCGGCCCTACGCCGTCCCGGAGATCGCCCAAGGCTCGGACGCGCTGATGGTCGCCTTTTATCCCGGCCCATGGGGCGGGCAGGCGCTGGCGGAGGCCCTGCTGGGGCGCTTCAGTCCGTCAGGGCGGCTGCCTGTATCCTTCCCGCGGCATCCGGGCCAGCTGCCGGTGTATTATAATCCTAAGGCGGGCACGGTCCCGTGGAACTATGCGGACTCAAAGGAAGGCCCGCTGTTCGCTTTCGGAGACGGCATGGGCTATGGCCGCGTTCATTATTGTGATTTTACCCTGCTGCCCAAGCCTCTGCCGGAAGGAACGCTTCCCGTGGACGATACGCCAGTGCTGGAGCTGCGCTTTCGGGCGGAAAATCCCGGCCCGGCGGAGGAGAACGCTGTGCCCATGCTCTTTGTCACCGATCTGGAAGCGGACGTGACGCGCCGGGTGCGGGAGCTGAAAGCCTTCGGCAAGAAAGCCGTTCCGGCGGGAGAAAGCGCGGCTTTTTCCCTGACGCTTACGGCGGACGATCTGGCCGTATGGAACCGGCGCATGGAACGGGAGCTTCAGCGAGGACGCTTCCGGCTGTGCCTTCAGGACGGCGGCAGGAGCCTTTATGAAACGGTTTGGGAGCTGCTGTAAGGTAAGGAGAAGCGCATGAAAAACCGCCCCCTTGTCCAGAATTTCGGACAAGGGGGCGGTTTCGTGGGCTGGTTATCCTTCGGTCTCTGGGGACTTTTGACCCTGTATGGGCTTCGGCGGCCGAAAAGGCGCCGGGCCGTTCGATGGGCTTCAGCAGCCGGGCTGGCGGTTTCCATGGCAGGGCAGGAGACGCTGCTGATTCAGGAGGGATTGTGGAACCTGCAAACCGGGTTGCCCCTGCACCTGTGCGGAATGATGGGGCTGTGCGCCCTGCCGCTTCTGTCTTTGCGGCCCCGGGGACTTTTGGGCTTTTCTCTGCTGCTGGGCGCGCCCTGCGCCTTTCTGGCGCTTTGTTTCCCGGCGGTGATCGACTGCTCCCGCCCCTTTCTCATGCGCCTGCATTTCAACCGGCTTCACAGCCTGATCGTCTGGACGGCTGTGTTTTCATTGGGAGAAGATTCAAAGCCGCTGACCCTGGGGGAGACGCGGAAAACGCTCCTCTGGGCCAGCGGCTATGCGTGGCTGGTGCAGCTTTGCAACGAATGGCTGCCCGCCAATTATCTGTTTTTGAGAGCGGTCCCGGCGGGAACGCCGCTGGAGTGGCTGGCTCAGCGAGGACAGGGGTTTTACCTGTGTTCTCTCTGGCTGCTGGCCATGGTGTGCCTCCGCTGGGGCCGTGACCTCTGGAACGCCCTGCTGCCGCGGCTGAACGCGCTTACTGCTGCAGGAAGTAGGTCAGCATATAGCCGGTGTACCCGTTCCATGTCACCTTACACCAGTCCTGACCGGGGATCATGATGGTGACGGAATTGCCCGCAGGCACCCGCGCGGCAATCTGGCCGTAGGTCATATCCGGACTGGTGCGCAGGTTCACGTAGCTGCCGCCCGCGGGATGCACCACCCGCCGGGTGGGCCTGCTGGGCAGATTGTACAGTTTCAGGTAGCGGGTCATGACATAGCCGGACATGCCGGTGTTCTTCACCGTCACAGCCGACCATTCGGTTCCCTGCTCGTCCACCCAGAGCTGCGTTCCGTTGTACAGCTTGGCCTCCACCACGGAGGAGGTGGAAGCGTACTGCCGCAGGTTCAGCGCCTGCGAGCTCTTGGGGTTGTTGACCACCGCATAGCTGCCGCCGCCTGCGCCGCCGCCGTTCCGGGCGGCGATGTCCTGCGCGGTATGCAGGCCCAGCGTCAGGAAACTGCTGTCCATGAAGCCGGTATAGCCGTCGATGGACACATGCCACCAGCCGCTGCCCTGAGCCAGCACCATGACGTACCGGTCGCCGGAGAACTGCTGAATGACGTCATACTGAAGGCCCGGCCCCTGCCGCAGGTTCATGGGGGTATTGCCGGGGGTCTTGATGGTGGCCACCGTGCTGGAGGCGATCTGGTCGCTGACGGTGACGTACTCGCTGCGCACGTAGCCCGTCTGACCGTTGATCTGCACCTGATACCAGCCGTTGGTCTGACCGGTCACCAGCAGGGGAACGCCGTAATAGAAGATCCCCAGAACCTGCGCGTTATAGCTGGGCTGCGCCCGGAAATTCAGAAACGCGCCGCCGTTCTGGTTGGTTACCAGTGCCACCCGGCTGGTCATATATCCGCCGCCGGTGATGCTGATATAGTTTTTGCTCATGTATCCGCTTTTGCCGTCGGGCGTGACCACCCGGTAGAAATTGTTCTGGCTGCCGATGATCTGCACCCATGTGCCCCGGTTGTACTGCCCCAGCCACGCGCTGGAGGAGCTTCCCTGCGAGCGCAGGTTCAGACTGTCCGTATTGACGACCACACCGTATTCTTTCGCCAGCGCCGCGGCGCAGAGCGAAAGGATCATTCCGAGCGCCAGCACGAATGCGGCGATCTTTTTTCCTTTTCCCCTCAGGCTCTTCATAGCCAATGCCCCCTTTGGTGATTCCGTCTGTATCCAATCAACGCGCGAAAAAGGCTGTTTCATCCCGCGGCGCCGGAAAAATTTGTTCTTAAAATCCCTTGTGGTATTTGGGCAGCGTCAGCACCGCTTCCACCGCCTGCGCCGCCTTCTCATCCAGCTGCGGAACCGGGCCGGAGTATCCGAACACCGTCCGCAGAAAGAACTCGTGAGTGCCGTTGTTGCCTGTAACCGGACTCCGGGTCACGTCCAGCACGGCGGTGTTTTCCTGCCGGTTCAGGGTGTGGATCAGCCGTTTGAGCAGCGGCAGATACATCTCCGGGGCGATCTCGCCCGTGCGCCGCGCTTCCGGGTCGTCCACCTCAAACAGGGGCTTTACCAGACAAAGCACCTCTCCCTGCCCGCCCATGATGGCCCGGTACAGGGGGACGGCTTTTTCGATGGAAAGATAGCTTAGATCCATGCTGCCCAGATCGGGCCTTGGGTCCAGCGCCAGCAGCTTTTCATCGCCCAGATTGGTCTTTTCCAGATTGACCACCCGGGGATTCTGGCTCAAGCTTCCCGCCAGCTGGCCGAAGCCTACCTCCACCGCGTATACCCGCGCCGCGCCGTGCTGCACCAGACAGTCGGTGAAGCCGCCGGTACAGGCGCCCGCGTCGATGCATACGCGCCCTTCCGCTGAAATGCCGAAGTCGGCAAGCGCCCCTTCCAGCTTGTAGCCGCCCTTGCCCACATAGCGTTCGTTCAGGCCCCGCACGTTCATGGGCAGGGCCATGTCCACCTTCTGCCCGCCGTTCAGAACCTTCACGCCGCCGCAGTAGACCGCGCCGCTCATCAGATAGGGGAGGGCGGCTTCCTTCGTTTCAAAGAAGCCCTCCCGGAGCAGACGCTCCATTGCCGTTGCTTTTTTCATGCCGGTCAATCCGCCTTGGGCACGTTCAGCCACGCCAGGACCTTTTCGATCTGGCGGTCCCAGAAATCCCAGGTATGGGCCGCGCCTTCTTCCGTTTCGTACTGGATGGAGAATTTTTCTCCGAACCGGCGCACGAAGTCTTCGTTGGAGTCAAACAGGAAATCCGCCGTACCGCAGGCCATATACATCCGGGGCGCATGGGCAGGATCGAGCCGCTCCGCCACGCGGGTCAGGCAGTTGTCGCTTTGCATGAACGCTTCGAAGGGGCCGAAAATGTCGGTCAGCTCCCGCAGGAACGCGTCGTCCTTCTGGACGCTGTGCCGGAAGAAATCGGCCTCCATCTCCACCGCGCCGGACAGGCTGGCCACCGCCGCGTAACGCTCCGGCCGGAGCAGGCCCAGCTTCATGGCCCCGTAGCCGCCCATGGAAAGGCCCGCCGCAAAACGATCCTCCCGCTGGTGGCTCAGAGGGAAGTAAAGCTCCATCACCTGCGGCAGTTCTTCGCTGACGAAGGTGAAATACTTTGCGCCGTGCTTCATGTCCGTATAGAAGGAACGGTTGACGCAGGGCATAACGATGGCCAGCCGGTACTTCCGGGCATAGAACTCCAGCCGGGTCTGGCGGATCCAGTGGGTGTGGTCGTCGCTGAGACCGTGCAGCAGGTATAGGGTGGGCAGGGGCTTTCCGCCCTGCTCCATCATCGTTTTGACCTCCGGCAGGATCACGCTGGCGGTCACGTCAATATCCAGCACCCTGCTGTAATAATGAAATTCAGTACAAGCCATAAAAGCATCCTCCTTCATATAGAACGATGGCGATGTGCAAATCTTACCACATCGGGGGTGGGATGACAAGTGGGCAGAAACGTGGTATCATCAACACAAAAGAAATCAAAAAAGCCGCTTTAGGAGGCAATCATGGAACTTTCCACCGCCAAACAAATCTTGAGCCTGCTGGCTGACGGAATTGACCCGGAAACCGGAGAAATCTTGCCGGAGGATTCCGTGTGCAATCAGCCAGAAGTCATTCGCGCTCTGCATTTTGCCTTGGACTGTCTTTCCAAACAGAAGCGGAGAAAAAACAATACGTCCTATGTCAATCAGGGTAAGGTATGGACGGCAGCAGAAGAAGCCAAGCTTACCCGCATGTTTCAAAGCGGGGAAACCAACGCGCAGATACAGATGGAATTGCAGCGCTCGGAAAGCGCTGTCTCGGCGCGCCTTGTACGGATGGGCCTGATCGACCAGCGGGAGGAATACCGGCAGCGCCAGCATGACAAAAAACATTCCCAAAACAATTTTCCCTATTGACAATCCGCCGGACCGGGTTTATCATAGGCCCATCAAACCGTTGAGGAAGAGTAGTAACCGCCAAGACGGGCTGGCAAAGGGAGCTGCGAACAGTGGGACCGCGGCACAGCAGAAGGCGGCGAATGGACTTCCGAGGGCGGCGGCGAAAGCTGCAGAGCCGTAGTCGCTGACGGGAACCGCACCCGTTATCCTGGCGGCGCGTATGATGGTACGCGACGGAAAGCTCTCCCCCATGGAGAGGAAATTGAGTGGCACCGCGGACATTCCGCCTCAAGCAACGATCGTTGTTTGGGGCGTTTTTGTTTCCCCGATCCCATGAGCGGCAGAGCGCAGTCACCATCAAATCAAACTTCCGCCCCTGCGGAAAAACGAAAGGATGGACTGACCCATGAAAAAGACCCTGAAAATGCTGAGCTTCCTGACCTGCCTGGTACTGTCCCTGACCGCTGTTTTCTGCGCCGTCGCAGAGGAAAAGACCTATACCGTCGGTATCGGCCAGTTTGCCGAGCACGGTTCTCTGGATAACTGCCGCACCGGCTTCCTGGAAGGGCTGGCCGAGGCGGGCATCGAAGAAGGCAAGAACCTGACCGTGATCTACCAGAACGCGCAGGCGGATATGGGCATTACCCAGCAAATCGCCGCCCAGTTCGCCGCCAAGCCCGTCGACCTGATGGTGGGCATCGCCACCCCCATGGCGCAGGCCTGCTATAACGCCGCTGCGGGCGCTATCCCCACCATTTACACAGCCGTCAGCGACCCGGTAGCCGCCGGTTTCGCCGATGCGGAAGGCAAGGCCACCGGCAATGCCACTGGCACCTCCGACGCGCTGCCCGTCGCCGCCCAGCTGGAAATGATCCGCGCCCTGATGCCGGATGCCAAGGCCATCGGCATTCTGTATACCACCAGTGAGGTCAACTCCCTGTCCACCATCGAAACCTACAAGTCTCTGGCCGGTGATTACGGCTTTGAGATCGTAGAGTCCGGCGTAAGCACCTCCGCCGACATTCCGCTGGCGCTGGACGCGCTGCTGCCCAAGGTGGACTGCCTGACCAACCTGACCGACAACACCGTGGTCAACGCGCTGGCGCTGGTGCTGGACAAGGCTAACGCCGCCGGGAAGCCCGTTTACGGTTCCGAGATCGAACAGGTAAAGCTGGGCTGCGCCGCCGCTGAAGGGCTGGACTATGTGGCGTTGGGCCGCCAGACCGGCCTGATGGCTGCCAAGGTGCTCAAGGGTGAAGCCGCCGCCAGCGACATCCCCTACGAGATCATCACTGAACCCAGCCTGTACGTCAATTCCAAGGTGCTGGAAAGCTTCGGCATCACCCTGCCGGAAGAACTGGCCGCCCGCGCTACCGAAGCGGAATGATCCGCAAAAACCCTTTGCTCCGCACAGGCGCGTTTCCCGCCCTGTGCGGGCTTTTGGCTGATTTTCTCTTTTGACTTTTTCCCGCTACCCGTTTCACGCATTGGAGGTTTTTCCATGGCACAGCTGCTGGGCGTACTGGAACAGGGCCTGATCTACGCCATTCTCGCATTGGGCGTGTACATCACGTTCAAGATCCTCGATTTTCCCGATATGACGGTGGATTCCAGCTTTCCGCTGGGCGCGGCCGTCACCGCGCTGATGATCTCCGGCGGAATCCATCCCCTGTGGACGCTGCCCGCCGCGCTGGCGGCAGGGGCGCTGGCGGGAACCATCACCGGCGTGATCCATGTGCGCTTTCACGTGGGTGACCTTCTGTCCGGCATTATCGTGATGACGGGCCTGTATTCCGTGAATCTGCACATTGCGGGGCGCTCCAACGTGCAGCTGTTCTCCTTCGACACGCTTTTCAAAAACCCGCTGATCTCCGGACTGCCCGCCGGGGTGCAGGTGTATGCCCCGGTGATCGTGCTGGCCCTTTTAACGCTGCTGGTCAAGCTGCTGATGGACGGCTATCTGGCTACCTGTTCCGGCTTCCTGCTGCGGGCTACAGGCGATAATCCCACGCTGGTAGCCAGTCTGGCCAAGGACAGCGGCCGTGTGAAGATCCTCGGCCTTGCCATTGCCAACGGGCTGGTGGCGCTAGCCGGATGCGTCATGTGCCAGTATCAGCGCTACTTCGATATTTCCATGGGCACCGGCACGCTGGTGCTGGCAGTGGCCTCGGTCATCGTAGGCACCCAGCTTCTGCGGGGGCTTCGGTTCCTCCGGGCCACCACGGCGGTGGTGCTGGGCTCCATCCTCTACAAGGCCTGCGTGGCGCTGGCGCTGAGTCTGGGCCTTTCGCCCTTCGATTTGAAGCTGGTGACGGCGGCGCTGCTGCTGGTCATCATCATCACGGGAGGACGTCGAAAGAAGGTAAAACACCATGCTTGAGCTTCAGAACATCGAAAAATACTATCAGGGGGGCACGGTGAACGAGACCTGCCTGTTCCGGGACTTCTCGCTGACCATTCCCGACCGGCAGTTCGTCTGCGTCATCGGCTCCAATGGCTCCGGCAAGACCTCCATGCTCAATATCATCTGCGGCTCCATCCCCATCGACGGGGGAAAGGTGCTGGTGGGCGGAAAGGACGTCACCCCCATGCCTGAGCATAAGCGGCACCGCAGCATTGGCCGGGTGTATCAGAACCCGGCGATGGGCACCTGTCCGTCCATGACCATTCTGGAAAATATGTCCATGGCGGACAACAAGGGCAAGCCCTTTGATCTGCACCGCTGCGTCAACCGGAAAAAGACGGATGAATACCGGGAGATGCTGGCACAGCTTGGCCTTGGTCTGGAGGACAAAATGGGCGTGCGGGTGGGCAGCCTTTCCGGCGGCCAGCGGCAGGCCATGGCTTTGCTCATGAGCACCATGACCCCCATTGAATTCCTGATTCTGGACGAGCATACCGCCGCGCTGGATCCCAAAACGGCGGACATCATCATGCGCCTGACCGACCGGATCGTGCGGGAAAAGAAACTGACCACGCTGATGGTGACGCATAACCTGCGCTATGCGCTGGAATACGGCGACCGTCTGCTGATGCTCCACGAGGGCAAGGCAGTGCTGGATCGGGCCGGGCAGGAAAAGCAGGATACCAGGCTGGACGAGGTGCTCAAGCTGTTCAATGAGATCTCCGTGGAATGCGGAAACTGAAAAACGAAAAACCCGCCGCGTTTTCGAAAACGATCGTCCGGAAAACGCGGCGGGTTTCTTTATGAAAGCATTTTTACGTATGATTTGGTTCTTTACGGCCCAAAGAGAACTTCTTTCGCGGGCTTTCGTTTGATTTTCGGAAAGAAAGCGCTTTCGTGAATTTTCGTTGACGCTTTTCGGAGAAAGCCGTATCATGAGGCCAACGGTGAGACCGAAATCAAACGAAAATGGAGGAAAGAACCGATGAAAAAAATGCTTTGTATGCTGATGGCTGTTCTGATGGTATGCCTGAGCGCCGCCGCCTGTGCGGAGACGATCGAACTGAAGGTCTGGTCGGCCCAGCCCGATCAGGCGGTGCTGGAAGAACTGTGCAACGCTTTTGCCGCCGAGCATCCCGAAAACGAGTGGAAGTTTACCTATGGTGTGGTGGGCGAAGCCGACGCTCAGGCCCGCTATCTGGAAGACCCCGCCGCAGCCGCGGACGTGTTCTCCTATCCGGACGATCAGATCATTACGCTGGTGAAGGCCGACGCGCTGTATGAAGTGACCCGCAACCGGGATCAGATCATCGCCGAGAATTCCGCCGGCGCCATCAACGCCGCCACCTACGACGGCGTGCTGTACGGCTAC
>CAKUCE010000073.1 GCA_934643535.1 uncultured Clostridia bacterium
CGATTATTATGCCGTGGAAGCCGTGGATTTTCTGACGGATCATGGCGTGCAGGTGCCGGAAGAAATTTCCATTACCGGCTTTGACGATAATATTCTCTCCCGCGTCATCCGTCCCCGGCTGACCACCGTTCACCAGAACGTGACCCAGAAAGCCCAGACAGCCCTGCGGGTTTTGTTCGACATCCTGGATCAAACGGCGCAGGAGCCGGTCTCCCTCATCCTGCCGACCCGGGTAGTACGTGGCGAAAGTGTCAAAGACCTGCGCTGAAAATCGTCATTTTGAACAAAATGGATGGTTTGTTTTACTTTATTTTGTTGGTTATGCGCATAACATATGGAATTCTGCTATGCTTTCTGTTATTCTTGCCCATGGAGAGTGAAGGACGCATGAAAGAACGGAACAGAGGGTTTTACCTGTGGCTGATCCTTGCGTTTCTTGGCTGTATCGGAAGCGCGAAGGGAGAAGAGATCATGAACTTCCGCACGGAAAAAAGCATGTATGCCCCCGGAGAAACGGCGCAGATTTTCACGGAAGACCTGCCGTCGGAGGCGGCTCTTTTGCGGCTGACGCTCCGGCATCTGGAAGACACGGTGCTGACGGTGGAAACGCCTGCGGCTGAGACGTTCTCCCTGCCCCTGCCCGGAACGGACTTTACCGGCTATCTGCTGGAAATGCAGGCGCTGAATCCGGACGGCGAGGTGCTGGCCGAGGCTTCCACCGCCGTGGACGTTTCCTCAGGCTGGACGAAATTTCCCCGCTATGGTTACGTCTGGGATTTCACCCCGGCGGCGGACGCTTCCGCCAAGATCGACGCCATGAGCCGTTATCATCTCAACGGCGTGCAGTTCTATGACTGGCAGTACCGGCACCATCAGCCCGTGGCGGAGGATCTGTCCTCCTGGAAGGACTGGTCCGGCAGAACCATCTCCGGCGACGCGGTGCGGGCCTATATAGATGCCGCTCATGAAAAAAACATGGTTTGCATGGCCTACAACATGATCTACGCGGCCAATCAGACGTACCTGACCGACGGTTCCGGCGTAAGCCCGGAGTGGCGGCTGGTCAAGGCCAATGGGCAGGATTTCACCTGCGATATGGATGCGAAGCTGGGACCGGTGGGCGTGCTGCAATACTTCAATCCGCTGAACGCGGACTGGCAGAAATATATTTTTGCACAGGAAAACAAAGTATTTGAAGCCTTTGCCTTCGACGGCTGGCACGGCGACACCATCGGTGAAAACGGCCCCATGCGCACGGCGGACGGCGGCCCCCTGGGCTATGATGAAAACGGTCAGCCCATCTATCTGGTCAAAAACTGCTATACGCAGTTCCTAAACGCCGCGAAGGCCGCCATCGCGCCCAAATATCTGGTTTTCAATCCCGTAGGGGCGCAGGGCATTGAAAATGTGAACGTCAGCGGCGTGGACGTTCTGTATACGGAATTCTGGCCCTGGGACAAGGATTCCGACGGCCTTGCCTACGACAGCTATTACAGCCTGCACAAGGCGATCGTGAACGCCTGCGAGCAAAGCGGCGGAAAGTCTCTGGTCGTTGCGGCCTACGTGAACTACCGCAATCCCAAGAGCCGTTTCAACCCCGCCGCCGTGCGCATGATGGACTGCGTGGTGTTCGCCTCCGGCGGCGCGCGGATCGAGCTGGGCAACGGCGACAACATGCTGTCGGACGAATATTTCCCTGCCGACACCAAAAAGCGCATGAAGGGCGATCTGCCCGGGCAGGTACAGCGGCTGTATGATTTTCTGGTCGCCTATGAGAACCTGCTCCGGGACGGCCAGCGTCCTGTGGAACGAACGGTAACGCTGGACGGCGTTCCCGTCAGCGCCAGCGGAAAAAGCGGAACGGTCTGGACTTTTGCCAAGGCGGACGCGCAGACCGAGATCTACCACTTCCTGAACCTCACGGGCACGGACAACGGCTGGCGGGATGAAAAACAGCTGAAGAAAGAACCGGAGCTTCAGCAGAACGTGAAAACCAGGATCTACACGGATCAACCGGTACAGGCGGTCTGGCTGGCGTCCCCGGACGGCGTGTCCATCGCGCCGGCGGCGCTGCCCTTTACCGCCGGCCAGGACGGCAGCGGAGCCTACATCGAGTTTACGCAGCCGTCTCTGGCCTACTGGAACATGGTATTCCTGCGCTGATGCGCATGAGAATCAATAAAAGGAGGAGTTACCCCATGAAAAAGCTGTTTGCGCTGCTTCTGACCCTGACGATGGTGCTGAGCGTGTGCGCCTTTGCTTCTGCGGAGGAGCCGGTGACCATCACCTTCTGGCACACCTATGGAGATGCGGAGACCCCCGTCATCGACGAAGTGATCATCCCCATGTTTGAAGCCGCCAACCCGGACATCAAAGTGGAAGCCGTCCGTCAGAGCGGAGACTTCAACCAGATGCTGGTAACGGCGCTGGGCACCGGCGTGGTGCCGGACGTGGCCCGCGTGGACATCACCAAGACCAGCGCCTACGCCAAGCTGGGCGGCATTGTGGCCATGGATGAAATCGAAGGCTTTGACGCCCTGAAGGACGCGGTGCTGGAAGGCCCCCTGTCCACCAACCTGTGGAACGGCCACTACTACGGCCTGCCTCTGAACACCAACTGCAAGGCTGCCGTGGTCAACCTGAACGTCCTGAAGGAACTGGGCTTTGATGCGGCTCCCGCCACCATGGAAGAGTTTGTGGCCGCCTGCAAGGAAAAGGCTCCCGGCCAGTACAAGCTGAATGTTTCCGGTCTGGGCGACTGGGATCTGTACCCCTACTTCTGGCTGTTCGGCGGTCAGGTAACGGACGAGGGCTTCACCAAGGCCAGCGGCTATCTGGACAGCGCCGAGAGCGTGGAAGCCATCAACACCATGCTGCAGCTCCATGCGGACGGTGTGTTCACCATCCGTGACGTGGACGGCACCCCCGATGCCTGGGACGGCATCAACAGCGAATACGCCATGTTCTTCGAGGGCCCCTGGGCTCCCTTCAACGAGGAAAACGGCATCGTTCCCGCGCTGATCCCCACCTGGAACGGCAAGAGCGCCTCCGTTGTGGGCGGCGAGAACATCGTCATTTTCTCCGGCAGCGAAAAGCAGGAGGCCGCCTTCCGGTTTGTGCAGTTCATGCTCAGCGAGGACGTGCAGCTGGAGCTGCTCAAGGTTGGCGTGATCCCCACTCTGAAAGCCTGCGTTGACAGCGAAGCCGTGCAGGCCGATCCCAAGTGGAGCGTATACATGAAGCAGCTGGAAAGCGCCCAGAGCCGCATTCCCACGCCGCAGGCCTCCACTGTGGAGCAGCTGTGGCAGGACGCCATGACGGAGATCTTCATCGAGGGCGCGGACGTGCAGTCCACCCTGACCAGCTACGCCGCTGAGATCGACGCGGAACTGGCCAAATGATCCTGTTCCTCCCGGTTCACGCTTTCCTTACGTGAGCCGGGAGGCTTTCGTATCCTCATCCTGTGCATCCCATCTAAAGGAGCGAAAACGCCATGACGCCTGTCTACGACCCGCAAGCCGCCCTGCGGCACGAGAAGAAGCTGCTGCTGCACAAGCGTGTGCGGAACCTGATCCCCGCAGCGCCCTTTGTGCTTCCGGGGCTGATCCTGGCCTGTGTGTTTGTGATCTATCCCATGCTGTTCAATATCCGGATCAGCTTTTCCAACTATCAGATCGTTCAGCGCACCATGACGTGGGTGGGACTGGATCATTTTGCGGCGCTGTTTACCGAGCGGGGCGACCGGCTGCTGCTGGCCATCCGCAACAATTTCCTTTACGCGCTTGTCACTACGCCCTTTATCATGCTCTTCGGCCTGATCTTCGCGGTGATGGTCAACTCGCTCAAGCGCAGCCAGCTTTTCTTCCGCACCTGCTTTTACCTGCCGGTCATTACAAGCTGGGTCATTGTGGGCAACGTGTTCGCCTACATGTTCAACGCGGGCGGCGCAGGGCTGGTGAACTACCTGCTCAAGGACGTATTTGGCCTGCTGCCGGAGTATGTTTCCTGGCTGAACCGTACATGGACGGCCAATCTGGTCATCTGGCTGCTGGGCATCTGGAAAAACATCGGCTGGGCCATGGTGATCTATCTGGCGGGCCTTCAGGGCATCTCCGTCGATCTGTACGAGGCCAGCATGCTGGACGGAGCCAGCCGGACGCAGCAATTCTGGCGCATTACCGTACCGCTTTTGAAAAGCACCACCTTTTATGTGCTGGTGAATATGATTATCGGTTCTTTCGGCGTGTTCATTCAGGTTATGATGCTCACCAGCGGCAACCCACGGGGAACCACCAGCGTACTGCAATATCTTTTGTACGACAAATCCTTCAACCTCTTTGAATTTGGTCAGGGCGCGGCTATCGGCATCATCACGGCGCTGCTGGTGCTTCTGACCACCTTCGTGCTGAACAAAGTATTTCATACGGAAGGGGGCAAAACCGAATGAAACATCTGGGCAAGCTTCTGTTCTGGGTCGTGCTTTGCCTGAGCGTGGTGATTTTCATCCTTCCGTTTTGGTTTATGATCTGCAATTCCTTTGAGGAATTCAGCTATGTGCTGCCCAATCCGCCCCATCTGTTTCCCTCCCGCATCAGCTTTGCCGCCTACGAGCATGTGCTGTCCCAGTCTTCTCTTCCTCAGGCGGCGCTGAACAGCGTGGTCATTACCCTTTTGACGGCCTTCTTTACCGTACTGGTGGCTTCGCTGAGCGCCTATGGCTTTGCCCGGATCGACTTTTTCGGCCGGGAAGTGCTGTTCCGCCTTTACCTCTTCACGCTGATGCTGCCGGGCTTTCTGGGCATTATTCCCCAGTTTCTGGTGCTGCAGGGCATCGGAACGGCCCAGAACGGTCTGATCGGCACCAAAGCGGGGCTGATCCTGCTGTACGTAGGCGCGGGCATCTGCGGCAACACCTTCTTCCTGCGGGGCCACATGGCGGCCCTGCCCAAAGAACTGGAGGATGCGGTCAAGATCGACGGCGGCGGTCACATGACCACCTTTTTCCGCGTCATGCTCCCGCTGGCGCTGCCCTCCATCGGAACGCTGGCCATCTTCTGCCTGCAGGGCACCTGGGAGGAATTCTTCTCCGCCAAGGTCATTCTGGGCGGCGTTCAAAGCCAAATCACCCTGCCGGTCATGATCCAATCCCTGAAGGGCGCTCATGCCACCCGCTGGGAATGGATCTTCGCCGCCTCGATTCTGGCCCAGATTCCCATGATCGTGCTGTTTGCGGTTTTCCAGAAGCGCTTCGTGGTTTCCGGGCTGGCGGAGGGATCGGTCAAAGCGTGAAGGGAGGGGGGACGACAGTCCCTTGGTATTATCCTCATCCTTGGTTCTGTTTGCTCACCTGTCGGGAAAAGGCTTTTCCTGTTCTCTTTCCCTCCGCTGCCTATCGCCACTCTTCCCCCATGATCGCCGTAAGGCATACGCAAATTTTCCGGGTCGGGATGTTTCGATGCGGCCTGTATATTTTTCCAACGCAAAAGTCCAGCGTGGTTTCATATCCACGCTGGACTTTTGAAGCGAGCCATGCGGCCCGCCGGAGTCAGGCGCAGCTTTTTATGATTGCGCGTTCCGGGAATGGGAATGCGCTCCGGAAATCCGTTCGTCACAAGGCTTTTGACCGCCGTGTTGATGGTCTGCTTGGCAAAACAGCCCTGCCGACACAGATCCTGCTGCATCAGGTCGCCGCTATCCTGGAACGGATCAGTTCACCGTATCGGAGTGCGCGGCCAGGCTGAAGCAGGAAACGTCCGCCCTCAAATACTACTTGGACATGTTCGTGGACCGCAGCATCCTGAGCGTCCGGCGGCAGGGTTCCAGGCCCGGCATCTACGAGCTTCGCGTTTCACCGCAGACCCATCCAAACTGCTTTATGTGACAGCTGCTTCCGTCATCCCCGACGGGATGGACCAACCCGGTGCCCATGGCGGCCGCTCCCCATGCCCCCGCCGGGTACTGAAGCACAATACCGCTTGCTATGTATCGGCAGCGGAGCGATAGATAACAGCGGAAAGGAGGCTTCGTCATGAGCCATAAAGAACTGTCGCCTTACCCGCCCGACAGGTGGATCAGGCAGATGAACCGGAAGTATCCCAACCTCTGGACGGATCTGAGGAAAGCGTATGCCGACCCGGAAAAGGTAATCCGCAGCGGAGCCGAAGGCATGCTGATGCTGCAGGCCGTTCCGGACTGGTGCATCATGCCCACGATGTTCCCGTTCCTGCTGCTGACCCATCGGTACGGGGAATCCTATTACCTGACCCATATGGACGAGATGATGACCCTTGCCAGCGCCTGTATCTGGCGCTGCAGCAAGGGCGTTTACCGTTTTGCCCCGGAAATCTTCTCTGCCCTGACCGCCCAGCCGCTGACCGGCGACCTGCCCACCGACATCCTTTACCGTCTGCCGGAATGGGCGGTGTATATCGAAACGCCCGGTCTGACCTATGAGCGCCACCAGATGGAAGGGTTCATCGCGCACCTGGATTACAATCTGTTCAGCCGCAGTGTCGACCTGCAGTTCGCCATGTTCCTGCAGGGCCGGGAGATGCCCAAGATGGTGGCGCTGCCGCTGGGGAGCGGATCGCTTGCCGACGCCATGGACAGGGTCGATCAGACAGATGATATGTTCATGGGACATACGGAACAGAGACGCTACGTTGGCAGCCGCGACGAGTACCGGCGCACCTTCTCTGCCATGCTCCAGCTGATGCTCTACCTGTGCAGCGAGGAACCCGACCTGCCTGAGATCGAGCACCCGCAGAAACGGCAGACACTCTGCGGCAGCGTACGGCCACCCTCAGGAACCAAGGGTGTGGGACGTAGGCGTCCGCATTTCCCACCTGATCCGCAGTTACAGGGGCAGGGGCACCGCACCGGGCGGCACTGCGGAAAGCGCGCCAGGCGCCTCCCACGCCAGCCCACGGCTGCATATCCGCTCGGCGCACTGGCAGGCCTGCTGGACGGGGCCGCGCAAGGCCCGCTTTCCCGAACGCAAGCCCGTCCTGCGCTGGATACTGCCGATCCCCATCGGCATGGACTGGAAAAGGGAACTGCCCACCAACGTCCGTATGGTTGCGGAATGAATACGGCGGCCGCACTGGCCGCCATTCCTCTTATGCTCTTTCAGTCCAGCTCCCACCAGTAATCGAACACCCTGCGGTAGCCGTTGCCCTTCGGCGGGAGACAGGGATAATGCCGCACCCTGCGGCTGCTCTGCTTTTTCAGGTACTGCTGGCGGTTGCTGTTCTTCGGGTACTTGATGTATTTTCCGACCTCCTGCCAGATGCCGTCCACAAAGTCCCAGTCGATATAGCCACGGTAAGGATAGTACCAGTGTTCTCTTCGGATGATGCTGCGGAGCCGCTGTTCCTTGTGCCGGTTCATTGCCCGGCGGTAACAGCGTCCGCTTTTGCGGCGGCCCTTCCCGCCGGTCACATCAAGGTTTCTTTCCGCTCCCTGCATTCCTTCTTCTCCCCGGCGCGGTCATACGCCTTCCTGCTCTCCACGATCCGGGTCACAGGGCGAACCGTGCCCCAGGTGTTCCTTTGCGCGCTGTGATGCGCCTTCTGCTGCTTCTTCGTCTGTTTGTTCAGGGGAACATAGCGGTCCATACCCTGTCACCTCCTCGGGTTCGGTCTCATAAGCCGTCAGGCTCTGGTTCTGGGAAATCGTGCGGCGTTTGTCCATGATGCGGGGATCGTCATACGATTTGCGGCGGCACATCCAGCAGGAGCAGTGCACCTTGCCTTTGGACAAATAGCCGTACCGCCCGGGGGTCCAATAGTCCGCGTCGTTCAGTTTCCAGTAGTCGCGGAGGATCATGGACTTGTGGTGAATGGCTCTTTTTCGCTGAAAGCGTCTGTAAGCTCGGCTCCGGTTCATCTTTTCCTCCGGTTATCCTTGAAAATCAACAAATAGCTGGTATAATCATGAGAGCAATACATCATCGCAAAGGAGGCGGTTTGTATGTACCGGAAGGCTTTCCCTGTGATCGACCCGGTGGCAACGGGCGAGAACATCGTCAGGCTGCGGAAAGAGCGCGGCATGACGGTGCGCGACCTGCAGGACTGGTTCGGCTTTGAAGAGCCGAGAGCCATCTACAAATGGCAACACGGCGAGACCCTGCCGTCTGTCGACAACCTCTACGCCCTCAGCGCCCTGCTGGAGGTTCCCATTGAGGACATTCTGGTCGGGTCACGACAAGTGAATACCCTGATTCGCATCGAGCGGCAGGATGATTCCTGCCGCCCACTTTTTTTATGCCCGGCTGCCTGAGAAACAGCGGCACTCGAGATACGTTTCCGCCATTTGAGGGTATTCCTTCCGGCGTGTTTGAAGGCAAGCCTTCGCCCACAGCCGTTGGAATACCCGAAATCATCATAAGAAAGGTTTTCAAAACCTTTCAGGAGGCTTTCAGGACCTCCCATTGCTCACTTTTGCACGAAACGTAGACGGCAGACCGTGTGAACGGGTTTACGGAGCGGGCAAGTTCGTATGGTCGTGCGTTTGAAGCGGGAGACGGTGGTCGCTCCTGCCAAATGTCGCCTGAGAGGCAGCATCAATACCCATGCATTGAAGGGTGCTTTTACGCACATGCGCAGCGTTATCGTTCATCTGCGCCTGAACCGGCTTCCGCGTATCCCGCGCTCCGCTGCTTCTCAGGCAGCCGGACGCCCGTCAGGCCTTCTGGGCCATGTAGGCTTCAAACGCCTCGTCAAAGCCGTCGTTCACGCCGAAGGGCGTGATGTAGTCAACGTTGGAATTGATGGCGCACTGGTCGATCTCCGTGGAGACAGCGTCCGCCCGGCGCTCCAGCTCCGCCGTGGCATTGCGCACCAGCTTGCGGTCGAAGTTGATGGTCGTCACCTTCTTCAGGTCGCAAGTGTAGGCCACCTGGTTGCCCTCGGCGTTGAAGCGGTAGCCCCGGCCGCCGCCGACAACGGTGCGCTCGGAAGAGCGGATGCCGGTCATCTCCCGCAGGGTAGCGGCAATCTCCTGGCGCTGCTTGTTGAGGCTGATCTCGCCATCCATGTCCAGCTTGAGTGCGTTCTTCGTCCGGCGGATGGCGCGGGTCAGTTTCTCATGCTCGGACAGAAGCCACAGCAGGAAGCCCACGACGTCGTTGATCCGGTCGGCGTACTCGGAGGGCGCTTCCTGGATGCGGGTCTCGTCTTCCGCTTCGGCCATGACCTTCTTTTTCAACAGGGTGACCTCCTGCACGGTGACATTGCTTTCGTCGCCCAGGATCATCCGGGCTTCCGTGATCAGGCCCTGCAGCCTGTTCTGATAACGGAATGCATCTTTCAGGTTCATTCCTTCGTTCCTCCTCATATTCTTCGGTTCCAGTATACCCAATGGCGCCGGGATTGTCATTGAACCGTCAGTTCAACGCCGCCCACAGAGGGTCTGCCGGAAGGTGTCGTAATTCTCCGTTTCATAATCCCGGCAGTATACCGCGAACTCGATGTATTTGAAGTACTGCCCGTATTCCTCCAGCGCGTCCTTATACGCCCTGGCCACCGCCCAGGGATCGTTGGCAAACGCGCCGCAGCCGAATGCGCCGAGGATGAGCACATCCGCCTGTTTTGACGCGGCGATATGCAGGATGTGCTTTGCGCGTTTCAGGTGGATCGCATACTGCTCGTCCGATGTCAGGCGGACAAAGGCCGCCGTTTCGGGATTATGGAGATTGCCCGTCCGTTCCCGCAGGTTGGGCGCGGCGCAGGAGATCACATCCACAGTCGCCCAGCCCTCCGGGGCAATACGGGGATTGCCGCTGGTGTCCAGCTTGCAGATCACGATGCCCGGCGACCAGATGCAGGCGTCCGTGTGCAGGGGATCGTTGGCGGCGCGGTTGGGCTCGTAATATTTCTCCCACAGGAACCGCTGGTTCATCGTGGGATAGAGCGTGGAGCACCGGCACAGGCTTTCCTCCTGGGCGCTGCTGCCGCTTCTCACCCCGCCGCCGGGATTGACCGCCGAGGCAAAGTTCAGCACGGCGATATGCTCCATTCCGTGATGGAAATATCGCTGGCTCGCCGCCGTAAAGCTGGTGATCTTCGTCACCTCGATCTGGACAGGTGTTGCGCGCTTTTCCGGCAGGGCGGGATAATCATCCGGGCCATACAGGCGCGTGCCTTTTCTGCTGGCAGCGACCGCGTCGGCCAGCTGCTCGTTTTCGGTGTAGTATTTCTGCGTATCCTGAAAGACCTCGATCAGGCGTTGTCTTCTGTCATACATGCGTGTCCCTCCTTAAAGCGCCGGTTGTTTTCGATCATCTCATCCAGCGTCACCGGCGCAAAGCCGTTGATGTCCACCCCGGCGTTGAGCATTTGCGGACGCGCGGCGATGAGCGGCCAGTAGTCGGCATTGGTGTTGTTGTGGATGTGGCCGTACACCATGAACCCACCTTTGCTCATGCCCGGCCAGGACATCATGGGATAGTGACAGAGCGTGGCGGTGTGTCCGCTGTCCTGGACAAACAGCATGGGTGATACGCTTTCAAACCATACGCTCAAATCGACTTTCTTCATCCAGTACTTATCGTGGTTGCCGATGATCAGGTGCTTTTTGCCTTTCAGCACGGACAGGTATTCTTCCGCCAGGCGCTTTGCGCGGAAGAGAAAGTCGCCCACGATATACACGGTATCGTTTCGATGCACTTTGGCGTTCCAGTTATTGATCAGCGCGGCGTCCATCTCATTCGCGTCCGCGAAAGGGCGGTCGCAGTGGCGGATGACATTGGCATGACCCAGATGCAGGTCAGATGTATAGTAGATCAATCGTTCTCCTCCCATTCGTCCAGGCCGACAATTTCGCTGCATTCTCCGGACGAATAAAACTCTTTCATGTCCTCAAGCCGCAGGCATCCCAACTGCCCGCGCAATTCAGGGTAAGCGCAGCCGCAATCGATGCCGATACGGTTACTCCCGTTGTAGATGCGCATTCTGCCTTTGACGCGCTGGAATTGCATGGTAGGGGTGTGCCCGAACACAACCGTTTTTCCTTCCGGGAGTTCTGTCCATGGCTCTATTCTCGACCACACCGCCATCTGAACATCGTTCTCATACCAGTCGTGCAGAAGCTCATAATCCTCCCTCGGACGGGCGTGTACCAGCAGGAATGATTCACCGTTCACGCTGATCTCTACCTGTACTGGGAGTCCTTCAATGTACCGGAGCAAGTCATCCCGTTCATCTTCGGGCAGTTTTTCAAACGCGGCTTTTGTTTCAGCGCCGCCGTTTTTGTACCACAGCATCGCAAGTCTCCGATTATCCGGATGGCGCAGCCGGTCGATCATCATGTATTCGTGGTTGCCGAGCATCAGCGTGGTGTTGGGCGGCTCGCGGATGCGCCGCAGCAGTTCTATCGAATGCGGGCCGCGATCAATAACGTCTCCGATGATATGCAGATGATCCTCCTCGCCAGGATGTATCTGGGAGAGGATGCTGTCAAAAGCGTCCATTTCGCCGTGGATATCTGAAAGTACGCAGGTCATGGGCATGCTCAGCTTTCCAATATGACCACGCGCACATCCCGCAGGCTGATAGCGGAGCCTTCGTCCTCCCATGCAAGCGCGCGATTGAAAGCCGCCACACGGGCCGCAAC
>CAKUCE010000074.1 GCA_934643535.1 uncultured Clostridia bacterium
GCTTTGGGCAGGTCGGGATAAAAGAAATTCTTTCGGTCGAAGCTGCTGACCGGATTGACGCGGCAGTTGAGGGCAAAGCCCGCCAGCGCGGCCAGCTCCATGGCCCGGCGGTTCAGGACGGGCAGCGTGCCCGGAAGGCCCATGCATACCGGGCAGACCAGTGTGTTGGGCGGCGCGCCGTAACGGTTTTCGCACCCGCAGAACGCCTTGGTACGGGTTTTCAGCTCCACGTGGGTCTCCAGACCCACTACCAGTTCATAGCGGTTTTCGGCTGAATTCGTCATACCCGCTCTCCTTCCCGCCCGGCGGTCAGGCGTTCATAGGGATGGCTTCCCTTTGGGAGCGGACAGACCGCTTCATACCGGACCGCCGCCCGGAACAGAAGAGGCAGCGAGCCCCGGCTCCCCATCAGCGTCATGCCCATGGGAAGCCCTTCTCCCGAAAGGCCGCAGGGCAGGCTCAGGGCGGGAAGTCCCGCCAGATTGGCGGGCACGCTGTACAGGTCGGACAGATACATCTGGGCAGGATCGTCCTGCTTTTCGCCGATGGGCCACGCCGTGGTGGCCGTGGTGGGGAACAGCAGCGCATCCACGGATTCCAGTACCCGTTCCAGTTCCTTTTGCAGAAGGGCGCGGGCCTGCATGGCACGGTCATAGCTTTCGGCCCGGTGTTCTTCGGTCAGACTGTACGCTCCCAGCAGGATGCGCCGCTTGACCTCCATGCCGAAGCCCTCCCGGCGGCTTTCCCGATAAAGCTGATGGATCTCGTCTGCCGAAGCCCGATGGCCGTAGCGAACGCCGTCGTACCGGGCCAGATTGCTGCCCGCTTCAGCGCAGGAAAGCACCAGATAGGCGGGCAGGCCCAGCGGCAGGGAAGGGATGGATACCGTATGGATCTCCGCCCCCAGATCCTTCAGCAGGGCGGAGGCAGCGCGAACCGCCCGCTCCATATCCGCGTCCAGTCCCTGCCCGAAGGCTTCCTGCGGCAGAGCGATCTTCACATTTTTCAAGGGCCGTTCTAGCTGGGAAGTGAAATCCGCAGCCAGCGCCGGGTCTGAAGTCATATCGCGGGGGTCGGCCCCGGCCAGCAGATTCATGACCAGCGCCGCGTCGCGGCAGGTCTTGCACAGCGGGCCGATCTGATCGAAGGAACTGGCCATGGCCACCAGACCATAGCGGCTGACGGTTCCATAAGCGGGTTTGACCCCGGCCACGCCGCACAGCGCCGCCGGTTGACGGATACTGCCCCCGGTGTCGCTGCCCAGCGCCACCGGCGTCATGCCTGCGGCCACGGCGGCGGCGCAGCCGCCCGAGGAGCCGCCCGGTACCCGGCCGGGATCCCACGGATTGCGAGACGGGCCGAAAAAGCTGGTCTCCGTGCTGCTGCCCATGGCGAATTCGTCCAGATTGACCCGGCCCAGCAGCGGCATTCCGGCCTGCAGCAGCCGCTCTACTGCCGTGGCGGTATAGGGCGAGCGGTAGTCCTTCAGCATCCGGCTGGCGCAGGTACACCGCCTGCCCTCCACGCACAGGTTATCCTTCACTGCAAAAGGAACGCCGTCCAGCGGGGACAGGGGCTTCCCCTCCCGGCGGCGGCGGTCCGACGCCCGGGCTTCCTCCCGGGCCGAAGATTCAAAAACCTCCAGAAACACGTTCAGCGCGGGGTTCTGCAGGACGATATTTTCCAAAAAAGCGTCTGTGACGGCTTCGGACGAAAAACTCCCGTTTTCCAGCCCGCGTGCCAGCTCCGAAACCGGCAATGCACACAGGGCGAGGGAGCGGCGGTTCCCTTCCATGAGCGAACAGTCTCCTTTATTATTATGACAGCGCGTGAGGCACCGTGATCAGCCCGCTTTCGGCGGCGGGAGCGTTGGAAAGCGCCTTGTCCCGATCCAGGCAGGCGGAAGGCTCGTCGGCCCGCAGGGCGGCGCAGGCTTTCTCCCGGCGAAAATGGCCGGCTCTTTCCCCGGCAAGGGGCGGCAGCGCCGCCGAGCGCAGCACCGAGGGCCACTGCCGCCGGATGGCTGCTTCCTCCGCCGGGGCCAGACGAAGCATGCACGGCTCCTCCAAAAGGCGTTTCCATTCCGATTCCATAGGCGGCGCTCCTGTTCATACCAGAATCAGCGGCGTCTCTCCGCAGGGAGCGGAGAAACTTCTTCAGCCGAAAAATACGGCCCGGGAACGCTTTTGTCCCAGTCCGTCCGCCTTTAACTATACCATGTTTGCGCCGGGAATTCAACCGGCGGAAAAGGCCGGCCCGGGCGCGGAAAAACCGGCTTTCACGGAATCCAACGAATGAGTTGCGAAAAAGCCAGCAATCATGTATAATTAACCTGACCTGCTGTGCGTAACGGGCAGGCCAGCATTGTGGGCGCGCCGCGCCGCACAGGGGAGGCAAGGACTTATGGAATGTAAGATCAAAAATGACATCGGTACGATCTATATCACCGAAGATGTCATGCTGAAGGTGGTCGGCTACGCCGCGCTGGAATGCTACGGCATCGTCGCCATGTCCTCGAAACGCGCCAAGGACGGGCTGGTGCAGTGGCTGGGACGGGAAAACCTGTCCAAGGGCGTGCAGCTCCGTCTGGTGGACGACATGCTGGATGTGGATCTTTTTATCATTGTGGAATACGGAATTTCCATCGCCGAGGTCTGCAAGACCATTGCGCAGACCGTGCGCTATAAGCTGGAAAGCATGACCGGCGTGAAAGTCCGCCGCGTCAATATCTCCGTGGAGGGCATCCGGGTGTAAGGACGCTCGCCCCAGGCATACAAATACAAGCGTATCGGGAGGAAATGACCTTGATCCAAGCCAAAACGATCGACGGGGTGCTTCTGCGGGATATGGTGGTCGCGGGCGCCACGCTTTTGGAAAAACACCGGGAAGCGGTGGACGCGCTGAACGTTTTCCCCGTGCCGGATGGGGATACCGGCACCAATATGAGCCTGACCATGGCCTCCGCCACCCGGGAGGTCAACCAGAAGGAATATCTGAACGCGGGCGAGGCCGCCGCGGCTGTATCGAAGGGCGCGCTCAAGGGCGCCCGGGGCAACAGCGGCGTTATTACCTCCCAGCTTCTGCGCGGCTTCAGCCGGGCGCTTGCCGGGGTGGAGCGCATCACCCCCGTGCAGTTCGCCGCCGCGCTCAAGAGCGGCGCGGAGACCGCCTATAAGGCCGTGATGAAGCCCAAGGAGGGCACCATCCTGACCGTGGCCCGCGTCATTGCCGAGGAAGCCGTCAAGCAGGCCGAACGCGCGCCCGACGACTACGATGCGCTGTTTACCAACATCCTTTCCACCGGCGAGGTCATTCTGAAAAAGACCCAGCAGATGCTGCCTGCCCTGACGCAGGCGGGCGTGGTGGACGCCGGAGGCCGCGGCCTTCTGTACATCTATATGGGGTACGCCGCCGTGCTGCGGGGCGAGGAGCTGCCCAGCGACGACGAGGCCGAGGGCGCGGAAAGTGACCATTACGAAGACGAGCATAGTCTGACCGGCGAGCTGAAGTACATTTACTGTACCGAGTTCGGCATCGAGAACCTGTTCCCGGATATTGTGGAAGAGGATATCGACTCTCTGCGCCGCCGCCTGAACCGCATCGGCGACTGCGTGCGCGTCACCGGCGACCTGAGCGCCGTGAAGGTGCATGTTCACACCAACGAGCCTGCCAAGGCGCTGGAATTTGGCCTGAGTCTGGGCGAACTGATCGACCTGAAGATCGAAAATATGGCCCAGAAGCGCCGGGAAAGCCAGCCTAAAGAAGAACCCATGCCCGAGCCTCAGCCCGCTGCCGAGCCGGAACCCGTGAAGGAATCCGGCATGGTCGCCGTTTCGCTGGGCGAAGGCTTCAACCAGATCTTCCGCGACCTGACCGTGGATCAGGTGGTGGAGGGCGGTCAGACCATGAACCCCAGCATCGAGGATATTTCCGAGGCCGTGGGCCGGGTCAACGCCAGGGTGGTCTATGTGCTGCCCAACAACGGCAACGTGATCCTGGCGGCCCAGCAGGCGGCGGAGCTGTGCGAGGACAAGAAGGTGGTGGTCATCCCCACCAAGAACGTGGCCATGGGCATTGCCGCCGCCATCGCCTGCCAGCCCGAGCTTTCCCCCGAGCAGAACGCCGCCCGGATGGAGGAAGCCGCTCAGCGGGTGCGCACCGGCACCGTGACCTACGCCGTCCGGGATACGGATCTGGATGATCTGCATATTCATCAGGGCGACATCATCGGCCTGTACAACGGCAAGATTCAGACCGTGGGCAGCGACGTTCACGACGTGACGCTCCGGCTGATGGAATCCATCATCACGGATGATGATGAACTCATCACCGTTTATTACGGCAAGGACACCAAGGAAGCCGACGCGCAGACCCTCACCGACGAGCTGGCGGAGTGCTACGGCGACTGCGACGTGGAAATGCAGATGGGCGGTCAGCCGCTGTACTACTATCTGGTTTCCGTGGAATAAAGCATGGAACTTGCATCTCTGACCGGAATTGGAAAAAACAGATTGGAAGCCTTACACGCAGCGGGAATCGTCTCGTTGCGTGATCTTTTGTACGCCGTTCCTCAGAAATACCGGGACTGCAGCGCAGTCACCCCCGCCGCGCAGGCGGCGGCAGGGCAAAGGCAGTGCTTCTCCCTCGTCCGGGAGGGCGAAGCGAAGCTGTCCCGTTTCAAGGGGAAAATGACGCTGGTCACCTGCTCGTTTTCCGACGAAAGCGGCAAGCTGACCGCCTGCTGGTTCAATCAGCCGTGGATGAAGGAAAATCTGAACCGGGGCACCCGCTTCCTGCTGTGCGGCCCGGTGGAAAGCCGGGGCGGACGGCTGCAGCTGATGAACCCTTCGCTGGAAAAAGAAAACCGCATCGTGCCCCTGTACCGGCCCATCGAGGGACTGCCCCAGCGGGTGCATGAGCAGATCGTCCGGGAAGCGCTGGAAATGCTGGACGAGGTCTGCCCGGAAACCCTGCCCCTGTCGCTGGTGAAGCGCTATGAGCTGCTGCCCTTGGGCGAAGCTTTGCGCCGCCTGCATGCGCCGCAAACCATGGACGAAATCCCACCGGCTCAGCGACGGCTGGCCTTTGAGCAAATGCTGATGTATCAGGCGGGCATCCGCATGATGCGTCGGCTGCGCCAGGGCGGACTGCCCATGGAAATTCCAGCCGGGCGGCAGGAGGCCTTCTGGGCTTCGCTGCCCTTTTCGCCTACGGACGCGCAGCGCCGTACCCTTGCGGAGATCGCCCGGGATATGGAACTGAAGGGCCCCGCGCCCTATGCCATGGCCCGGATGGTGCAGGGAGACGTTGGCAGCGGCAAGACCGCCGTGGCCATGGGGGCCATGCTGCTGGCTGCGCAGAGCGGCTATCAAAGCGCCCTGATGGCTCCCACGGAAATTCTGGCCCGGCAGCACTGGGAGACGATGCGGCCCTTTTTCGAGAAAAACGGTTTCGGCTGCGGCCTGCTGGTCAGCGGAATGCCCGCCCGGGAACGGCGGGAAGCTCTTGCGGCCATTCGGGAAGGCCGCTGGCAGGCGGTGATCGGCACCCACGCCCTGATTGGCAGCGGGGTGCATTTTCAGCATTTGGGCCTGTGCGTCACCGACGAGCAGCACCGTTTCGGCGTGGCCCAGCGCACGGCCCTTCTGGAAAAGGGCGGCCAGGCCTGCGGCGACCGGGGGCCTCATCTGCTGGTCATGTCCGCTACGCCCATTCCCCGGTCGCTGGCGCTGAGCCTGTTCGGCGATCTGGATGTGAGCGTCATCGACGAGCTGCCCCCGGGCCGTCAGCCTGTAAAGACCCGGCTGGTGCCGGAAAGTAAGCGCGGCGGCCTGTATGATTTCATCCGTCAGGAGCTGAAAGCCGGGCGGCAGGCCTATATCGTCTGCCCGCTG
This sequence comes from uncultured Clostridia bacterium, assembly GCA_934643535.1. Lineage (GTDB taxonomy): Bacteria > Bacillota > Clostridia > Christensenellales > Aristaeellaceae > Limiplasma. The sequence goes on from CAKUCE010000074.1 coordinate 5,895, forward strand.
GTGGAGGAAAGCGAGACCGCCGACGGCCTGATGGCGGTGAAAAGCCACGCCCGGGAGCTGAGCCGAAAGGCCTTTGCGGATTTCTCCGTGGGGCTGACCTACGGCACTCAGCCTGCCGCCGAAAAGCAGGCGGCGCTGGCGGATTTTGCCGCGGGAAAGCTGCAGATCTTGGTCTCCACCACGGTTATCGAGGTGGGGGTGAACGTGCCAAACGCCTCTGTCATGGTCATCGAGGACGCGGACCGCTACGGCCTGGCCCAGCTGCATCAGCTGCGGGGCCGGGTGGGCCGGGGCACGGCCCAGAGCTGGTGCTTCCTGATGGCGGAACCCAACGAGCGCCTGCAGGCGCTGGTGCGCACCAACGACGGCTTCCAGATTGCGCAGACGGATCTGGAGCTGCGGGGGCCGGGCGAGCTGCTGGGCACCCGCCAGCACGGCGAGGCACTGACGCCCGGCGCGGGCGACATGACCCTTTTGTACCGGGCCAGTCAGTGTGTGGAGGAGATCAGCAGCGATCCCGCCTTTTCAGAGGAATGGAAGGCCGTGCAGGCGCTGGCGGAGGCTTACGTGAGCGAATCCGCCAGACGGGTCTCCGTCAGCTGAAGGGCCGGTTGAAAACATTGATCGTTTCGGGTACAATACCCGGGAGGTGATTCCATGCACATTGTGCTTTACGAGCCGGAAATCCCCCAGAATACCGGCAATATCGCCCGCACCTGCGCCGCGACCGGCTCCGTGCTGCATCTCATCAAGCCGCTGGGCTTTTCGTTGGAGGATAAGTATCTGAAGCGGGCCGGGCTGGACTACTGGCGCATGATGCGCTATGAGGTGCATGAAAATTTTGAGGAGCTGCTGGAAAAATACCCCGGCGCGCGGATGCACTTTCTTTCCACCAAAGCGCCTCGAAGCTACACCGAAGCGACCTACGGCCCGGATGATTTTCTGGTGTTCGGTCGGGAGACCCGGGGTCTGCCGGAAAGTCTGCTCAGCCGGGTCTACGACCGCTGCCTGCGCATTCCCATGGTGCCGGGAGCCCGCAGCCTGAATTTGAGCAATTCCGTAGCTATCGTGCTCTATGAAGCCTTGCGCACGCTGGATTTTCCCGGAATGCAGGAAGCGGGCGCGCTGACGGGCCGGGAGGACGAAAGCGCCCCGTGGATGGATTACGTATGACCGTTCGTTCAATACAGGAACGGAAAACTCAAGCCCTTCGAAAGGAGGAACGGCGGATGGACGATCGAACCAGACGGTATCAGCCTGGGCAGGAGGATGAGCCCATGGAGCTCAACGACGTATTGGAGCCCTATCGTGGCTCCGAAGACGGCGCTGACCGTTTCGCCGATGACGGCGGGGACTATGACCCTTATGCCTACGGAGAAACCAACGACGACCTTGCCTATCAGGACGAAGCCTACGGCGACGACGACGGCGATGAAGCCGCCGAGGACGCGTGGGAACACGAAGGCCATGTGCGCACCACCATGGGCGTGCTGAACACCTTCAGCGTGCTGCTGGGCGTTTTTGTGATTTTTGTGCTGGTGGCCATGCTGCTGGGGCTATTTTCGTGGCTCAAGGCGGACATTCTGCACTCGCTGACCCTGCTGGAGGGCGGCATCCGCTGACGAGGCCCGCGCATGGCTTTCCATCCGGCGCGGCACACTAAACAGCGGCTTTCGGCCGAAGGAGGGAAGACCATGGACGCTATGGCGCGTTTTCAGCGGGACTGCACCGCGTTTTTTCAGACGCTCTACCCCGGCGGGCAAAGTCCGCTGGTGTTCGGCGCTGGGCTGGCGAAAAAGCCCGTGCTGATGCTGATCGGCGAGGCGCCCGGCGAGCAGGAAGCCTTGCAGGGGAAACCCTTCGTAGGCAAGGCGGGCAAGAATCTGGAAGGCTTTTTGGAAGTGCTGGGGCTGCGCCGCGGCGAAATTTACGTCACCAATACCGTTAAATTGCGGCCCACGAAAATCAGCGCCGCAGGCCGCCAGGTCAACCGTCCCCCCACCCGGGAGGAAAAGGAGCTGTTCCGCCCGTGGCTGATGAAGGAGATCGCGCTGGTTCGCCCGGACGCGCTGGTAACGCTGGGTAACGTGGCCCTGCAGAGCTTCATCCGGGAAACGGTAGGCCACCTGCACGGGCAGTGGACCCGGGCCGTGGTCTCCCCGCCGGAAAAAGAGGCGTTCACCCTGCCCCTGTTTCCCCTGTATCACCCGGCCTCCATCATCTACAACCCCCACTTGCAGGAGGACTACGGGCGCGACCTTCAGGCGCTCCGGGAATCCCTGCGTGTAAGATCAGACGCCGGGGATGACAAATGAGACCTTTTCCGGAGGAATGGGACGAAAAATCGAGACATTTGGACGCTTCCATGCTACAATGATCCCATCAACCGGGCGAAACGCTCGAAGGAGGAATTGCGGATGGAAGCATTTTTATTGGAGAACCTGCCGATTCTCCTCTGTTTTCTTTTCGGCGTTGTCCTGCTGATCGTCGAAGTCTTTATGCCGGGCTTCGGCCTGCCGGGCATTTCCGGCATCATTCTGGAGGGCGCGGCTATTGTGCTGACCTATCTGTGGCACGGCGGACTGGCGGCGCTGGGCGTGACGGTGCTGATCCTGGCCATTGTGGCCGTGGCCATATCGCTGGCGCTGCGCTCCGCCAACCGGGGGCGGCTGTCCCGCTCCAACATCATCCTCAAGGAGGAGGAAACCTCCGAGAAGGGCTACACCGCCACCAGTGCGGCGGACATGCAGATTTTCGTCGGACGGCAGGGCGTGACTACCACGCCGCTGCGGCCTACCGGACTGGCTGAGTTTGACGGCGTCCGGCTCAACGTAGCCTCGCAGGGGGATTTCATTCCCAAGGATACGCCCGTGATTGTCGATCACGTGGAGGGGGCGGCTGTGGTGGTGCGCAGACGGCCGCTTCAATAGGCTTTATAGGCTTCGTTCCTCATTCACCATTATTCCCATTTCATTACCGCAAGGAGGAAAGAACATGGATTTTCTCTGGACACTTGTCAATTCTTACGGCTATGGCAGCAATGAGCTGTCGGCACTGTGGATTGTGCTGGTTATCGCGCTGGCGCTGATTCTGGTGCTGGTTTTCCTGCGCTTTGTGCCGGTGGGCCTGTGGATTACCTCTCTGGCCGCCGGAGTGCATGTGAGCATCGGCTCGTTGGCCGGTATGCGCCTGCGCCGCATCCAGCCCAAGCAGCTGGTGAACCCGCTGATCAAGGCCCGCAAGGCCGGTCTGGACGTGACCCTTTCCAAGCTGGAAACCCACTATCTGGCAGGCGGCAATGTGGATCGGGTCATCAACGCCCTGATCGCCGCCCAGCGTTCCAACATCGAAATGCCCTTTGAAAAGGCTTCCGCCATTGATCTGGCAGGCCGCGACGTGCTGCAGGCCGTGCAGATGAGCGTTACCCCCAAGGTCATCGAGACCCCTGTGGTCGCCGCCATCGCCAAGGACGGCATCGAGCTGCGGGCCAAGGCCCGCGTTACCGTGCGCACCAACATTGAACGTCTGGTGGGCGGCGCCGGGGAAGAAACCATCATCGCCCGCGTGGGCGAGGGTATCGTCACCACCGTCGGTTCCAGCGAGACCCACAAGCAGGTGCTGGAAAACCCTGACCTGATCAGCCAGACCGTGCTGAACAAGGGCCTGGACGCCGGTACCGCCTACGAGATCCTCTCCATCGACATCGCCGACGTGGACGTGGGCCGCAACGTGGGCGCTCAGCTGCAGATGGATCAGGCCGAGGCCGACCGCCGCATCGCTCAGGCCCGCGCCGAGGAGCGCCGCGCCATGGCCGTGGCCCGGGAGCAGGAAATGAAAGCCTCCGTGCAGGAGATGCGCGCCCGCGTGGTGGAAGCCGAGGCCGAAGTGCCCAAGGCCATGGCCGCCGCTCTGCGGGAAGGCAAGATCGGCGTGATGGACTACTATCAGTTGAAGAATCTGGAAGCGGATACCAGCATGCGGGAAGGCATTGCCAAGGCCAGCACCCCCGCTTCCGCACCCCGGATGAACGAAGGAAGCGGCAAGTAATGCCTGACCGACGCACCTTTTTTCAGAAAGGAGGGATCTCATGGACGCGTTAGTGGCGCTGATCATCATCGGCGTGTGCGTATCGCTGTTCCGAAAGAGCGGCGTAAAACAGTCGCGAAAGAGATCCGCCCCTTACCGGCGGGGACAGGTGAACCCCAGACCCGTTCATTTTGAGCCGGTGGATCCGGTCTCCACACCGAAAGTCTCTCCCAACCCAGAGCCTGACCCGGAGCCCTTCTGCCAGGAGGCGGAAGGCTTCTCCGGCGAGGGACAGGGAATGTCCCATTCGCTGGAACGGGCGCCCCTGACCCGCCCAGGAGATTATGTGGGCAGCCTGAACGTGGACAGCGACGAGGGCCGCGACCTGTGCGCCCCGGAGCTGGGCCACGGCCATGAGGATGAATTCGCGGTCCAGCAACTGCCGGACGAACCCAATCCCTATGAGGAATCGCCCGTGCTGTCGTGGGACAGCCGCGCCATCGTGCAGGGCGTGGTCATGAATGAGATCCTGACCCGGCCCGGCCAGCGGAAGTGGGGGAGGCGCGGATGAACGGAGAACTGCGGGTGCTGATCGCCGACGACGACAGCGGCATGCGGATGATCCTGCGCCGCCTGATCGAAAAAGCCGGCGGTTTCACGCTGGCCGGAGAGGCTTCCGACGGCAAACAGGCCATCGAGCTGGCGGAGACCCTGCGGCCCGACGTGGTCTTTCTGGATGTGGAAATGCCCGAAATGACCGGCGTGGAATGCGCACGAGTCATTCAGGACATGAACCCGGCCATTCTGCTGATTTTCGCCACGGCCCACGAGGGCTACATGGGCGACGCTTTCGAGGTATACGCCTTCGACTATCTGGTGAAGCCCTTCAAGGTGGATCGGGTGATGCAGACGCTGGAGCGGGCGCGGAACCTGCTGACCGGGCATTCCCCCGAAAAAGCCCCGCAGCCTGCCCGGCAGCCGCTTTCCCGGCCCCGGGTAGAGGGCCGCATGATGCTCCATCACCGGGGCGGCGTCAGTTTCCTCAGCCTGGAGGAGATTGTGCTGATCCAGCGGGAGGAGCGCTCCACCGTGCTGTACACGGCGGACGGCAGCCGCTACGTCACCGGCGATTCGCTGGGCGATATGGAGGAGCGTCTGCCCTCCGACCTGTTCTTCCGCTGCCATAAGAGCTACATCGTCAACCTGAATAAGATCCGGGATATTACCCCCTATGGCCGCTGGACCTATGCGACCCGGCTGGAGGGAATCCCGCAGGATGCGTTGATCACCCGGGAAAAATACGACGAGCTGGAACGGATGTTTCAGGGAAAGTAATCGGCAGGACTTGACCGCTTTTTGGGGCGGCGCCGGAAAGGCAGCAAAACGAAAGACTGCAAAGGATAAGAAACGGTCAAGCCATTCATAAAGTCCGTCATTGACGAAGAAAAGGCCAGCGTGATTTGAATGTCACGCTGGCCTTAGACTGTCGAAAAAAATAATTGGCCGCTATCGCCCGCGAACAGCGCTCTGCGGCCCGCTCCGCTTCGCGTTGCGGGCTTCGGACTGCGCCCCCTTAAGCTGGTTCGCGGGGGAAATGCTGCGGCATAAGGCGCTGTGTCTCCGTTCTACAACCTCAATCGTCGCGGGGACTACGGC
>CAKUCE010000075.1 GCA_934643535.1 uncultured Clostridia bacterium
TCCACGGTGTTCGCCATGGCTTCGTCATCCTTGACTTTGAAGGGGTGATTCCGAAAGGGATGCAGCTCTGCAAGGGGAATCATCTGCACCTTTTCCCGTTTGGCTTCCGCCTGAATTTCCTGCCGGGTTTCCTCGGTGGTAAAAAGATCATCTACCGAGGCCAGCTTCACGTTGCGCGCGCTGCTTTTCAAGGCCCAGCACCTCCTTCGTTAAACTGCGGTAGGCATCCGCTACCTTTCCTGTGGGGTCATGAGCATAGATGCTTTTCCCTTCGGCGCTGATCTCCGCCGCCCGAATGGAATGCGGAATTTCCGCCTCAAAAATGTGGAGCTTCCCGCCATAAGTTTCTTTGAGCAGCGCTGCCATATCCCGGGCGTAATTGGTGCGGTTGTCCACCATTTCCAAGAGAATGCCGTCAATTTGCAGCGCAGGGTTGATCTGCCGACGCACTTTGCCAATGGTCTGCAGCAGCTGCTCCATCCCCTTGGCCGGAAGGTACTGCGCCTGCACGGGAATAAGAACGCTGTCCGCGGCCGCAAGGGCGTTGATAGTCAGCATTCCAAGAGAAGGCATGCAGTCGATGAGGATGTAATCATAGTTTTTTCGGACGGGTTCCAGATACTGTTTGAGGATAGTTTCCCGGCTCATAGCGTTTACCAGCGATACCTCCATACCGGAAAGGGCAATATTGGCGGGCAGCAGGTCAACACCCTCCGCATGAGGAAGGATTCCATCCGTTGGCTGAAAAGGCTCCTCCAGCAGTATCTTTTTGAGCAGGTCTGTCAGAGTGACTTCCAGCTCGTCCGGCTGGGAATAGCCCAGGCTGACGGTCAGGGACGCCTGGGGATCGCAGTCCACCAGCAGAACCTTTTTCCCGCTGTTCGCCAGCCCGATGCCCAGGTTCGCGGTTGTGGTGGTTTTGCCCACTCCGCCTTTTTGGTTTACGATGGCAAGGGTCTTATGCATTTCATTTTTCTCCTTTGAGTGGCGTCGTCTTTTGTGTGATGAATGGCTGCCTTGTTCTTTAACACAACAATGCCCGAAGGCTTTTTCCAAGTCTTCGGGCATCGTTTACAATAATGGCGGCGCTATACATACGACCTCGAAATTCCCAGCATCTTCGCAATTTCATGCTGAGGGTGTACCGTGCCGTCCTTGAGGCCGTAGCGCAGGCTGAGTACCAGCCGTTCCCGGGCCGGAAGGGTGGGCAGGGCCCGTCTTACACCGGACAGCGTAATGCGGCGGCGTACTTCTTCCTCCACCAGATCCGGAGAGGTGCCCAGCAGATCGGCAAAGGATACGGCGTTTCCGTCCCGATCGGTCCCCAGCGGCTCATCCAGACTTACATCGCCCTGCTGCTTTTTGCTCTGGCGAAGAGACATGAGGATTTCATTTTCAATACATCGGGCTGCATAGGTGGACAGCGACGTGCCTGCGTTCATATCGTAGCTGCGCACGGCCTTGATCAGCCCAATGGAGCCGATGGAGATCAGATCGTCGAAGGTGCAGCCGGGGATTTTGTATTTTCGGGCAACGTGGACGATCAGCCGCATGTTATGTTCGATCAGCTTCTGCCGGGCGTCTTCGTCCCCCTCCCGCATTCGCAGAAGCGCCTCCCGTTCCTCCTCCGGGTCCAGCGGCTTGGGAAAACTCTGCCGCCCCGAAATGTAGCCCAATAAAAACAGACAATCCCGGATGATCCATAGCATAAATGCCGTCAGCATGACGCATCCCTCCTCCCCAAAGGGTATGCGGCGGGGAGAGGGGTATGAAGGGCGGACAAAGGTTTGGGGGGTGAAAAATGCGCCTGCTCTCTGTGAGAGCAGGCGCCAGACTGTCGAAAACCGCTGACCGGCCGCCAGCACCCGCGAACAGCGCTCTGCGGCCCTCTCCCCTACGGGGTGCGGGCTTCGGACCGTGCCGCCGCTGCGCGGCGTACTCGTCCCCGGCGCTTCTCACCCTTAAACCGGTTCGCGGGAAAAGTGCTGCGGCGCAAGGCACTGAGGCGCTGTTTCGCAACCTCCATCGTCGTCTTTGGCACCGCCGTGCCAAATCCTCGTTTCGGTTAACGGCTGTCAGTCGCTAACTGCCTTCGGCAGCTGCATCCACTGGATGACGGCGGATTTTTCAAATACATTTGAAAAATCCAGTCTGCCACAGACAGAGCGGATTGCCCGGAAGGCAATCCGACTTCTTCTCGCCGTCCTAAAACCCCGGCAGGCACCGCAGGCGGGCAGCGACCCGCAGGTGTGACACGAAACCAGTGAGTGGCAACACTGCCTCCTGCACCTTCTCCTTTTTGCCACGTGGCAAAAAATTTTTCTTTGCCATTTCTTTTTTATTTATCATTTTTTTCTTTGAGTAATCCAACCATACGTCCACCAACAAACGCAATCGCTAGAATTGCTCCAGCATCCGGAAAATTCAAAAGACCACCTATAACGATTGTCCCAAGTGCCCCTAATATTATCGCAATACCAAAGGTCTTAAAATCCATAATCATCTTTTCCTTTTTTACACTGCCGCCTGCTCTTTGTTAGAGCAGCCCCTCGTTTGGTTTTTCTGAATTTTCTTCAGGCGGGCAGTCTTACCGCGGCCAGCGGTCCCGGGCGCCTGGCAGAACCGGGAATGCGCCGTGGGGTTCGGTCTGATACCAGTAACTGACGGAACATACGTCATCCTGCCGCTCAAAATAATTGTCTTCATTCACGCCGATCTGCTGCAGCTCCACCCGCAGATCTTTTTCAAACAGCACCGGATCCATCACATGCCAGCGGTAAAACCCCCGCATGGGCGGGCAGTCGCGGTTGAAATAATCGTTGTGGAAGTTGTCGTCCCGGGAATAAAAGGGGTAGCCCATGAAAGGGGTGCAGTAGGTCTGCTCCACCATGTGGCCCTGCTCGTCCGTCTGCCCGGCAAAGGACCACGCGCCGCCGAAGTAATCCTCCGTGCCGGTGGAGCATTGGCTGGGAAATTCCTCATCGCCGTCGATGTAGAATTTCATTTCGCCCTCGCCCCACCAGTAACGCTCCAGTGTGGAAATACCCAGATAGGTGCCGACATAGTGGCCCTTGCCGCGTACATTGTCCAAAAGCACATAATCCCGCTTCAACTGGGTGATCTTCTCCCGCCGCCACTGGGCATGGAAACGGGCCGCGTCTTCGGGGATGCTGTCAGTCAGCACCGCGTCCACCTGATAAAAGAAGCCGGGAATATCCCCCGCGTGCTGGTTTTCCAGCGTAATTCTGGCATGGCCGGCAAACGGCATGGGCAGAAAGCAGTTCATCCCCCGGCAGGGATTGACGGTCATGAGCAGGGAATTGACCCGGCTTTCCCGCGCAAAGCCGCTAAGGAAGAAATCTCCCAGCGGGCACTCCACCGAAGGCGTTTCCTCGCCGTCCCAGTACATGCGCAGCACCAGATCCCGCAGGACAAAGCGTCCCTGGGGCGTGGTGTCCGTCACGGTACACCAGATATGCTGAATGACGCCGCTGCCCGTAAATTCCGCCAGCGTGACCGTTTCCCCCGCGGCGATTTTCGGAATGCAGGGCGAACCCTTGCGGCTTTTGCCCAGAATGCTGCTGGCCTGACAGGCCGCGCCCTTGGCCCCTGTGCGATTTTCCCAGTTGACGGATACGGAACGGCCGGATCTGAGCAGGGGCAGATTGCCCAGTGAAGAAATCCACATTGCTATGCGCCTCATTTCTTTTGCGAATGGGGGTTCCGGAGAAAGGAGCGACGGCCTCGGCCGAAGGCTCCGAAACGTTTTGAGATAGGATCCCTCTATATCCATTCTTCCTGCAGCGCCGGAATCCCTGCCACATTTTCAACGGTGCAGCGGGGAAAGAAAACGCTCGCCTTCCTCCGCCGGAGGTTTCGGATCACACGACGCCTGCAATGGCGGCTTCCCCTTTCCCCCGCCGCCGTTCCGGCTGGGAAACTACTCACGCACCATTCTTTCCTTTTCCAGCGCTTCCTTTTTGCCGTGGATGCGGCCCAGCCCGTACATCAGCAGGGTGGCGCACAGCAGGTTGATCCACCCGCAGCGGACATTGGGCTGAACGGAATTCATGATCCCGACGCCCAGATTCGCAATCCCCACCACCAGCAGAGATTTTCCGATACGAGCCAGATGCCGGATGCGGGAGTCGATGTCAGAGAACAGGTCGAAGGGACCGTCGGTGAGCTTCTTGCGGAAATACACCCATTGCAGCATACGGCCCACGTACTCCGCGCCCGTTTCTTTCATGAAAGCGATATAGTTCGCGTCCACGGCATGCATTTCCAACCGGACGCTGTATGTGCCGGGCCTGCATCGTACAAAGCGATAGATGCAGAGGCCTACCCTGTCCAGCAGCCAGCCGGATTGAGCCATCTGATTCAGCCATTGTTCTTCTTTTTCAAATTCCCATACCCACCAGCAGTGGAAAACCGTTTTCGTTTCCGCCATACGTTCCATTATGCCTCCGCCCCCTGTTCCAAAATGGCCTCGCCGTTGCAGACCAGCTCCCGCAGGCGATTCAGTTCGTTTCGCAGGACTTCCCCGCCGCGCTCCGTCAGCCGGTATTCCTTCCGGCGGCTTTCCTCCGTGGAAGGGACCGGCGCGATCCAGCCCTTTTCGCATAGAGAATTCAGCGCTCCGTACAGCGTTCCCGCCGCCAGCCTGACCCGGCCGCCGGACATCCGCTCTGTCTGCTGCATAATGCCATACCCGTGCCGGGGCCGGGCCAGCGACAGCAGAATATAGTAGGTGGATTCCGTCAACGCCATGCTTTCGTTCATTTTGCCGTTCTTTCCCCATTCAGAAAGATGTATCGTTTACCGATATATCGTCAATGGATTATACCGTTTGACGATATAATTGTCAAGCCCTAAAAAATTTCCTTTCGCGCTCTTCTGCAGACCGTTTGAATAAACGTTCCTTCTTTCGGCGTATGCTGCTTCGAACGGTCGTCAGGCCGGCCCGCGTCTCTCCTCTTCCAGATCAGGTCAGCAGCCCCGCCCGCCTTTTTTCAGCCAAAATTCGGGAAGGATTGAAATTTTGCCGGTGACAGAGTATAATAATTTTGTGTCATTTTGACCAATATGGAGGGAAATGCGTGTATAGGCTGCTGATCGTCACCGAAAACCAGAGTGTGAGGGACTTGTTCACCGCGATGGAGGGCTGGGAAAGCCTGGGCTTCAAGCCGCCGCGTCTGCGTCAGACCACGCAGGAGGCGCTGGAATGCATGCAGAAGCACCAGATTGACGCGATCGCCGTGGACGACGACCCGGCTTTTAATGAGCTGAACCGCTTTGTGGAAGAAAAGTGCCCGGCAATGCTTCGTTTTCCCATCGCCAAACGCCCGGACGACCAGTGGAAAATCATCCGGGCGCTGGACCGGATGCTGGGAAATCTCCACGCCGACCATTCCAACGACGAATACGATCTGATGGGTTCCCTTTCTCACAGTCAGGAGCGTCTGCTGAAGGGCATCGTCTGCGGCCTGATCCCCACGGAAAAAGAGCTGAACGACCGGCTGTTCATGCTGCGCTGCAACGAAAAGCCCAACGTGCCCTGCGTTCTGGCCCGGCTGACCATGGACACGGACGATCCTTTTCTGACCAATCGCTGGCATTACGGCAGCGAACGTCTGGAAACCGCCTTGCGCAACTTTTTCGGCGCGCGGCAGCGGGATATGTACCTGCATGTGGCCGTGATCTCGCCGGAGGAGGTGCGGGTGCTTTGCTATCCCGTCACCGAAGACGGGACCCTGCTGGAAAGCGCGGTGCGCGCCTATGTGAAGGAAACCGCGCAGCAGGTCGATCACTATCTGGGCCTGCATATGCAGATCGCCGAGGTACGGCTGCTGCCGGGCCTGTCGGCCTTTGCCGCTGAAAATCTGAAATAAAAGGCCGCCCGCTGCATCCGGCGCGGCGAAAGGAGAACGATATGGGTATTTTCAAGGATCTGGTGACCAGCCAGTTGATCGACGTCATCGAATGGACGGATGACAGCGAGAACACCATGGTATACAAATACGACATGAACGGCAAGGAAATCATGATGGGCGCGCAGCTCACCGTGCGGGAAAGCCAGGCGGCGGTCTTCGTCAACGAGGGCAGGCTGGCCGACGTGTTCCAGCCCGGCCGCTATGAGCTGAGCACTCAGAACATGCCCGTTCTGACCAAGCTCAAGGCGTGGAAGTTCGGCTTCAACTCGCCCTTCAAGAGCGACGTGTACTTCGTCAACACCAAGCAGTTTCTGGATCGGAAGTGGGGCACCGCCAACCCTGTTATGATGCGGGATACCGACTTCGGCATGATCCGCATCCGCGCCTTCGGTTCCTTTGCCTTCCGGGTCAAGGATCCCGAGGTCTTCATGAAGGAATGCTTCGGCACCAGCAGCCTGTTCACTGTCGAGGGCGTGGAAGGCCAGCTGAAGAGCATGGTGGTCAGCGGTCTGAGCGATGCCATTGCCCAGAGCAAGATCCCCGCGCTGGATATCGCCGCCAATTACAGCGGACTGAGCCAGTATTGCATGAACGCGCTGAATGCCAAGGTAGAAGCGCTGGGTCTGACGTTGACCAACTTCGTCATTGAAAACGTGAGCCTGCCCGAAGAAGTGGAAAAGGCCATGGATAAGCGCACCTCCATGGGCGTGCTGGGCGATATGGGCAAGTACGCCCAGTTCCAGGCAGCCGAGGCCATGCGGGACGCGGCCAACAACCCCAACGGCGTGGCCGGTATGGGCGTGGGTATGGGCGCGGGCATGGGCATGGGCCAGATGTTCACGCAGGCCTTCGGCGGTGCGCAGCAGCAGACTCCTGCCGCTCCTGCGGCCGCCGCGACGGTGGCCTGCACAGCCTGCGGTCAGCCCATTGCGGCGGGCAGCAAATTCTGCTCCTCCTGCGGCGCCAAGCAGGAAGAAAAACCCGCCGGCGGCTTCTGCCCCAACTGCGGCGGCAAGGTCGAGGCAGGCAGCAAGTTCTGCCCCTCCTGCGGCAATAAGCTGGCGTAAACAAAAGCAAACCGACCGGCTGCGCTGAAGCGCGGCCGGTTTTTCTATGGAGGGGGCGTTTTCATGGATTTTGATCTTCAGGCTTACTGGGACGCGGTATCCCGTCAGGACGCGCGGGCCATGGAAACCTTTCTGGCTCCGGACGCCATAGTGAACTGGCATTGTACCAACGAGTGCTTTACCGCTGCGGAATTCATCCGGGCCAACTGCGAGTATCCCGGTCAGTGGGCCGGGGAAATTCAGCGAACGGAACCGATTCCCGGCGGCGTGGCCGCGGCGGTTCACGTTTATACGGCGGACGGTTCCGCCAGCTTTCACGTGGTATCCTTTGCCCGGATCTCCGAAGGAAAGATCCATCAGCTGGACGAATACTGGGGCGACGACGGTTCTGCGCCGGAATGGCGGCAGAAACTGAAAATCGGCCGCAGCATCCGTTCGTCCATTTGAAAAAACGACGCTCACCATTCCGTTCCAAAAGGCGGAATGGCGAGCGTTGTTCAAAAATACGGCGTCAAGGCACCGTCCTTATTCTTCCGGGAGCCAGACCCGCATGCTGCCCTCGCCCCGGTTGCCCCAGGTGTAATAGGGTACGGCGGTCAGAGTCTCTGCAGTGCGCGCAGGCCGGTCATAGGTGTACAGTCCGTCCACCGGCGCGGTACGAAGCCCTTCCCCCTGCAGGCGCGCCACGCCGCCCAGCAGTTCCCTTTCCAGCGGAAGGGCCTTGAACGCTCCGTCGGGCCGCAAAGACAGATAGCGCACATCGCCGTTATCCGCCTCTTCGAAGCAGTATACCAGCGGCCCCCGCTGCAGGGCCGCGCAGCCAGTATCCTCAAAAACCCTGGGATCGGCATACACCCGGCGGACGCTGCCGTCCAGCTTCAGCACCAGCTCGTCGCCGGTTTGAAGCTCCACATAGGCATACCCCTTGCGGATCTCACAGTCGGCGGGCGCGCCGTTCCGTTCCAGCGCCGTGCTGCGGCTCCAGCCCGGCAGGCGGACCGCCAACCGCCCCTTGCCCTCCCTCACCCGGAAGCGTACCTCAAATTCATAGGGATAACCGGTCTCGCACTGGAGCCGCAGACCGTTTTCAAACCGGATCTCCCCTTCGGCGTACAGATGGCAGAAGGCCGTTGTTTCATTCTCGCCGTAAGCGTACTGGCCAAAGGAACTCAGCAGCCGGGCCACATTGGGCGGGCAGCAGGCGCAGGTATACCAGCCGGGACGCACGGGCAGGTCATGCAGGTGCGTGACCGCCTTACCGGACACGCCGGGGATCACTTCCAGCGGATTCACATAGAAGAAGCGCTTTCCATCCAGCTGCATGCCCGCCAGCACCGCGTTATAGAAGGCGCGCTCCATGACGTCGGCGTATTCCGCGTCCGCGTCCATTTCCAGCATCCGGGAGGCGAAGAGCATCAGGCCGATCCCGGCGCAGGTTTCCGTGTAGGCGGTGTCGTTAGGCAGGTCGTAATCCACGGTAAAGGCCTCGCCATGGCAGGTGGAGCCGATACCGCCGGTAACGTACATCCGCCGCCGGGTCACGCTTTCCCACAGACGGCGGCAGGCGGCGATCAGCGCCGGGTCTTCCGTCCGGGAAGCCAGATCGGCCATAGCGGTGTACAGATACATGGCGCGGACGCTGTGTCCCGTGGCTTCGCTCAGCTTCCGAACGGGCCGGTCGCACTGCATGTAGAGCGTATCCTCCACATTCATATGCCATTCCGTCCAGTCGCGTCTGGCTTCTTCCTCCCGGTAGAAATGAGGATTCACGCCGCGCACATCAATAAAATGCTCCGCCAGCTTCAGGCAATGCTCATTGCCCGTCGCCCGGTACAGCTTCAGCAGCGCCAGCTCCACCTCGGGATGGCCCGGGTATCCCGGCTGTCCCTCCACGACGAAGCGGCGGTACAGATACTCCGCGTTGCGGGTCATCACATCCAGCAGGGTCCGCTTGCCCGTCGCCTCAAAATAGGCTGCGGCGGCCTCCATCATATGGCCCATGCAGTACAGCTCATGTCCTTCGCACAGATTCGTCCAGCGCTTTTCCCGATCCTTCAGGGTGAAGCGGGTATCCAGATACCCGTCCGCGTCCTGCGCCTGCGCGATCAGGTCGATCAGTTCATCCGCTTCTTTTTCCAATTGCTCGTCCGGGAAGCGGGTCAGGGCGCAGGCCACGGCTTCCAGCCACTTGGCCGCGTCGCTGTCCTGAAAAATCATGCCGTAGAAGCCGTCGCCCGGGTCTTCTCCACGAAGCAGCCGGCCCGCATTGCGGAAGTTGGCCACCACATGGCTTTTTTCCACACCCTCCACCTGATCGTTCAGCACCTGATACTGGTAAGGAATCACCACATCCTTCACCAGCCGCTGATAATGATAAATGAATCCGTTCGCGCTCTGATAATTTTTCGGGCTGATCTGCCGCTGTACCTTCATACTGCTCGCTCCTTTTGACGAATGAACGAATTCGTCCGAATTGACATTTTCCTGTACCTGTATTATCATCCTGTCAGAATGGAAAAAATATAGCATTTTTTCCTGTAAATATGGAGATTTTACGGATGAATGAGATCATCTTTGGAAACCGGGAGCTGCCGCGGCTCCGGGCGGCGGAATATCTGGTCATTGCCTCGCCCTTTGTGCATGTGGATCGTACCGCGCCCTTTCACGTCATGATCTATGTGACCGGCGGCGTGATCTACGTCACGGAAGACGGCGTTCCCTATACCGTCGGGCCGGGAGAACTGCTGTTTCTGAAAAGCGGAGTGCATCACTGGGGCCAGCGGCAGATCTCCGCGGGAACTTCATGGTATTACCTTCATTTTGATCTGCCGCCCTGCACCGAACCGTTCTTTGACGAACACGACCGACAGATCGGTGCCGTCCGGGCCAGAATGCTGCCGAAAAAGCTGACCGGGCTGACCGGCTCCCGGCTGGAGCAGCTCATTCAGGCGTATGTGGGCCGCTTTGAAGACGGGCGCAGCGTCGATCCATGGAACGATCCGCTGCGCCTTCACGAGCTGCTGACCGCCTGTGCCCTTTGGGGCCGCGACGCTTCAGAGGGCGTTCTCGCGCCCGCCCTTTCGGAGGAAATCGCCCAATATTTGCGGGAGCATTGCGGCGAAGCGTTTCGTTCCGAAGCGCTGGAAGCCCGCTTTTTCCTCAGCTACAAGCATCTGGCCGAGGTTTTTCGCAAAAGCACGGGACTCAGTCCCCTGCAATATCATTACGACCTCCAAATGCGGGAAGCCTGCCGTCTGCTGCGCACCACGACCCTCAGTGTGGGCGAGATCAGCGCCCGGCTTGGCTTCGGCGACATGCTGTACTTCAGCCGCCGCTTTCATCAGAAAACGGGAATGAGTCCTTCCCAATACCGGAGGTCGCTGGTGCTGCAGGTCTGAAAATGCAAAACAGCCCGAGATCGCGGAAGGGATTCCGACGGTTTCGGGCTGTTATTTTGATGCTGCCGGACAGCCTCAGCCCTTGAGGGGCTTAAGCACTTTTTCCTCGAAGAACGCATCAGTGGAGGCGGGGCTGACGGAGCAGAACTCGCCGTCCACCAGCACACATACGCCCTCCTGGCAGCGGCCGATACAGAAGGTGCCCGTCAATTCCACCTGATCCTTCAACTGATGCTCGGTGAGCAGCTGTTCCAGGCGGGCCACCACTTCATGGGAGCCCTTCACATGGCAGGAGGATCCAACACAGATCGTAATTTTCATACTGACTCCTTTGGCGCTGCGGAGCGCTTCGGCCCCGGCGCAAGGTGATTTTGGGATTTTCAGGCGGCCTTCTGGCTGTCGGCCAGTTCATCCAGCTTTTTATTGCGGAAATACAGCGCCACGTCGATGCTGATCTCCACAAAATTCAGCACGTAGAAGAAGAAGCTCAGGAAGAAGATGAAGCCGGAGCTGCCGGCGCTCACCTGAATGATTTTCCGGGCGATACCGCAGGCATAGCCGATCAGCAGGAACACCTCGAAGAACAGGCTCTTGCCCTTGGCAGTGCGGGAAATGATGGACTTCCGAATGGAAATGGGCCAGGACAGGCCGAAGCAGAAAATCGTCAGGGCTTCCAGAATGTCGGTGATCATCGTAATGTTCATGGTGAGTTTCTCCTTTTGTTTCTTCTTCTGGATGGGAAAAGGCCCTTGCCGGGGGATGAGGCTTGCAGCCAGAGGGGGCACTTTGGCAAATCGAAGGAGTGCGGGCCGTGCCGATGGTTTGCCCCGCGGAAAGTTCCCTGCCTGGATCGGCATACGCCAACTTTGTCGTAAGAAATTTCCGCCGGGTGGGGATTGACGCGCCGACTACGGCGCGGGAGGCGGGGCTTGCAGCCCTATGGGTTTCTCGCCAGCTTCGGTGCCCGAAGGTTTCCAAAGGGCGAGCGGAAAGCCCTTTGGTGCGCCCGCAGGCGCATACTCCTTGCCCCGGATGGGGATTGACGCGCCGACTGCGGCGCGGGAGCAGGGCTTGCAGCCCTATGGGGCGTTCACACTTTTCTTTCGATGGCGAAAGAAAAGTGTGCAAAAG
>CAKUCE010000076.1 GCA_934643535.1 uncultured Clostridia bacterium
CAACTGCCGATGTTCCAGGCGCCTATGAGGCTGTAAAGCCGCAGATAGTCTCCACAGCTGTTCCGCCATCCGGGCAGCGAATACCGCGGCGCGCCCTTTTGGGCATGGAACTGCCGATTGGAGAAGGAAGAGCTGCTCCGGCAGCTGGAAGTGTTGAAAAAAATGGGCTTGGGCGGCGCTCATATGCATGTGCGCACCGGCATGGCCACGCCCTATCTGAGCGACGAGCATATGGCGCTGATCAAGGCCTGCGTGGAAAAATGCCGGGACGAGAAAATGCTGGCGTGGCTGTACGATGAGGATCGTTGGCCTTCCGGCGCGGCGGGCGGTCTTCTGACGAAAGATCCTCAATATCGCGCCCGGCATCTGCTGCTGACCACGAAGCCCTATGGAGCGGGAAAGGCGGAAGCGGGACTGGATTCGTCGGCCCGTTCCGCCCGCTCGGAAAACGGGACCCTGCTGGCCTGCTATGACGTGCGGCTGGATGAAAACGGCTGCCTGACCGGGGCCAGACGAATCGCCGAAACAGGAAAAGCGGCGGGACGGAAATGGTACGCCTATCAGGAAACCGACCTTCCCAATCCGTGGTACAACAACCAGACCTACGCCAATACGCTGGACCCCGCCACGATGCAAAAATTTGTGGAAATCACCTACGAACGCTATCTGGAAACCGTCGGCGAGGACTTCGGCGGCGTGGTTCCCGCCATTTTCACGGACGAGCCCCAATTCTCCCATAAGAGTGCGCTGGCCTTCGCCCGGGAGGAAAAGGATGTGTTCCTGCCGTGGACGGATGATCTGCCGGATACCTTCCGGGCGGCTTATGGGGAAGAATTGCTGGATCATCTGCCGGAGCTGATCTGGGAACTGCCGGACGGGAAGGTTTCCCTGATTCGGTATCACTATCACGACCATATTGCCGAGCGCTTCGCGGAAGCCTTTGCCGATACCTGCGGCGGCTGGTGTCAGGAACACGGCCTGATGCTGACCGGTCACATGATGGAAGAACCTACCCTGAAGAGCCAGACGGCGGCGCTGGGCGAAGCCATGCGTTCCTACCGCAGCTTCCAGCTGCCGGGTATCGACATGCTCTGCGGCTGGCGGGAGTTCACCACGGCCAAGCAGGCGCAGAGCGCGGTGCATCAGTACGGCCGCCCCGGCATGACCAGCGAGCTGTACGGCGTTACCGGCTGGGATTTTGATTTCCGGGGCCATAAGCTCCACGGCGACTGGCAGGCGGCGCTGGGCGTGACCGTCCGGGTGCAGCATCTGGCGTGGGTCTCCATGAAGGGCGAGGCCAAGCGGGATTATCCGGCGTCCATCCATTATCAGTCCCCCTGGTGGAAGGACTATGCCTATGTAGAGGATCATTTCGCCCGGCTGAATACGGCTCTGACCCGAGGCAAGCCGGTCGTCCGGGTGGGCGTGATTCATCCGGTGGAGAGCTACTGGCTCCATTGGGGGCCTGCCGAGCAGACCGACGGCGTCCGTCAGCAGATGGACGAACGGTTCCAGAGCCTGACCGACTGGCTGGTGAACGGCGGCGTGGACTTCGACTTCATCTGCGAATCTCTGCTGCCCTCCCAGTGCGAACAGGGCGGCGTACCCCTCAAGGTGGGGGAGATGGCCTATGACGCGGTGGTGGTTCCGGGCTGCGAAACGCTGCGCGCCACCACGCTGGAACGGCTGGAAGCATTCCGCAGGGCAGGCGGACGGCTGATCTTTTTGGGCGACGCACCCCGTTATGTGGATGCGAAGCCGGACGAACGAGGAAGCCGCCTGTACGAGCAGTCCCAGCGGGCGGAATTCAGCCGGGAAGCGCTGCTGAACGCGCTGGAACCCGTGCGGCTGATCGACATCCGCAGCGAGGACGGCGCAAGGACGGATAATCTGCTTCATCAGCTGCGGCAGGACGGCGACGGCCTGTGGCTGTTTCTGGCACATAGCCGGGAACCCTATAATAAAGACATTCCCATCTGCCAGAATATCCGCCTGACGGTGGCGGGAGCATACACGGCCCGTATTTATGATACGCTGACCGGCGAGATCCTTCCGGCGGATGCGGAGATCCAGGGGAACAGGACGGTGATCCGGGCGGCGCTGTATGACCATGACAGCCTGCTGCTGCGGCTGGATCACGAACCGGCGCTGCCTCGGCCCGTGGCCGAAGACGCCGCTGCCGTCCGGCAGGTGAGGGTGCCGTCGCTGGTGGATTATGTGCTGGATGAGCCTAACGTGCTTCTGCTGGATAAGGCGGAGGTCGCACTGGATCAGGGCGCTTACCGGCCCGAGGAAGAGCTGCTGCGGGCGGATAACGCTCTGCGGCTGGAACTGGGCTGGCCTCCGCGTATGGACGCAGTGGCGCAGCCGTGGACGGTGAAGGAAGAAAAGACGGAGCATACCGTGCGCCTGCGTTTTACCGTGCATTCAGAAATCATGGTGCCCGGCGCACGGCTGGCGCTGGAGGATGCGTCGCTGGCGAAGATTCGGGTGAACGGGAAATCGGTGCCGACCGGGCCTGAAGGCTGGTACACGGATAAGAGCATCGGGACGATCGCGCTGGGAACGCTGGAAGCCGGCGATACGGTCATCGAAGTGGAATTGCCCTTCGGACGGCGCACCAATATCGAATGGTGCTACCTTCTGGGCGCTTTTGGCGTCCGCCTGCAGGGCGAAAGCCGCACGCTGACCGCTCTTCCGGAAAAGCTGGGCTTTGACGACGTTACCCGGCAGGGACTGCCCTATTACGGCGGCAACATCACCTACTGCATCCCCATTGAGACAGAAGCCGGAACGCTGATCGTCGCGGCCCCTCATTATGACGGCACGGCCATTCGGGCGGCGCTGGACGGAGAACCGAAGGGATATCTGGTCTATGCCCCCTACCGGCTGACGCTGGGCAAGGTGGATCAGGGCCTTCACCGGCTGGAGCTGACCCTGCTGGGCAATCGGCAGAACGCTTTCGGCCCGGTGCATCTGGCGGATGAAAAAGAAAAGTGGATCGGCCCGAACGCATGGCGCAGCGAGGGCACGCGCTGGACGGAGAGCTACCGCCTGAAACGGCTGGGGATCCGCAGCCGTCCGGAGGCGGAGATCCGGTAATCAAACAGGACAAAAAGAGGGCCTTGCCTTTCGAGTTCCGTTTCCTTATAATAGGGACAGAATTCCAAGACAGGGCCTTTGCCCTTTACAAAGGAGCGGCAAGTATGAATTCGATTCCCCGCAGTGAACATCCCAAGCCTCAATTCCGGCGCGACAGCTGGATGAATCTGAACGGCCAGTGGGCCTTTGAAATCGACAATGGACGAAGCGGCAAGGCCCGCGGCCTGAACGCCATGGACGCGCAGCTTTCCGGCCGGATCATTGTGCCGTTCTGCCCCCAGAGCGAGCTTTCCGGCGTGAATCATAAGGACTTTCTTTCCGGCGTGTGGTATCGCCGCACCTTTGAACTGACGAAGGAGCAGCTTTCCGGTCAGGTTGTGCTGCATTTCGGCGCGGTGGACTATCGCTGCGAGGCTTTTGTCAACGGCGTCAGCGTGGGAACCCACACCGGCGGCTATGTTTCCTTCTGCTTTGACGTGACCGGGGCCGTCCATGAGGGCGAAAACGTCGTTACCGTCTACGCGGAGGACGACGAGCGGGATCCGCTGATCCCCCGGGGCAAGCAGAGCGAGCTGTTTTATTCTCACGGCTGCGACTACACCCGCACCACCGGCATCTGGCAGACGGTGTGGCTGGAATTTCTGCCGGAGACCCATATCGAAAAGATCAGGATTTTCCCCAACGTGGAGACCGGCTCCTTTGACGTGGAGGCTCTGCTGAAGGGCGCGGGCACTTTGGCGGTGGAAGCCTCCTACGAGGGGCGTCCCATGGGCGCGGTCAGCGTGAACGCGGACGGCGGACTGGTACGGCTGCATCTGCCCCTTCAGGAGACCCACCTGTGGGAGCTGGGCTGCGGCCGTCTGTACGACCTGAAGCTCACCTACGGCGCGGATACCGTGCAAAGCTATGCGGGCCTGCGCAGCGTTCGTCTGGACGGCTACCGTTTTCTGCTGAACGGAAAGTCCGTGTTCCAGCGCACCGTTCTGGATCAGGGTTTCTATCCCGACGGCATTTACACCGCGCCCAGCGATCAGGCGCTGGAAAACGACATCCATCTTTCCATGGCCTGCGGCTTTAACGGCGCGCGCCTGCATGAAAAGATTTTTGAGGAACGTTTCCTGTACCACTGCGACCGGCTGGGCTACATGGTGTGGGGCGAGTTCCCCAACTGGGGCCTGGACGTGACCCGGCCCGATGCGGTCTACAGTGTGCTGCCCGAGTGGCTGGAAGAGGTGGAGCGGGATTTCAACCATCCTGCGCTGATCGGCTGGTGCCCCTTCAATGAGACGTGGGACCGGGATCACCGCAAGCAGGACGACAACGTACTGCGCGCCGTATATCTGGCCACTAAGAGCGCCGACCCCACCCGCCCCTGCATCGACACCAGCGGCAACTATCACGTGGTCACGGATATTTACGACGTTCACGATTATGAGCAGAACGTGGAGGTTTTCAAGAACCATTACGACGAGCTGGCCAACGGCGGCGAATTGTGGGATCAGGTCAACCATCGCGGCACCGGCGTGCGTCAGCAGTACGACGGCAAGCTGCCCGTGTTCATCAGCGAATACGGCGGCATCGGCTGGACGAAGGAAGAAAAGGCGTGGGGATACGGCAATATGCCCAAGTCGGAGGAAGAGTTCATCGAGCGTTTCCGCGGCCTGACCAGCGCCATCCTGGATAACCCCCGCATCATGGGCCTGTGCTATACCCAGCTGACCAACGTGGAGCAGGAGCAGAACGGCCTGTATACCTACGACCGCCAGCCGAAATTCGATGTGAATATTTTCCGGGAGGTCCTCACGAAAAAAGCCGCGATTGAGGACTGACGAAGCAAGCGGGCGGCATGCCGAAAGGCATGCCGCTTTTGCCGTATTTTCCTATCATAAAGAACGGGAGAGAAGAACGTGCGGTCACTGGCGGAACATTTTCGAACCCCCACGCCCGAGGAGGAACGGCTGCTTCGGGGCGAAAAGCTGGATATGAGCCTGTACCGTCCCGCGTCCGACGAGGCTTTTTCCGTCAAAAGCCTGCTGCCGGTCGATCAGGCCATCATGATCCGGCAGCATACCCGCTTCTGCGCCTTTCCGTGGCACCGGCATGATTATGTGGAGGTCATGTTCGTCCTGTCGGGCAGCGTGACCCACCATCTGGAAAACGGCGAGGAAATTCGGCTGGGGGAAGGAGAGCTTCTTTTCATGAACCGCTTCGTCCGCCATTCCATCGAGCCTTGCGGGATGGATGACATCGCCGTGAATTTCATCGTGCAGCCGGAATTTTTTGATTTTGCGCTGGAAATGGTGGGGCCGGAAAACGCGCTGGGCCGCTTCCTGCTGGATGCGCTGCGCACAGGGGAAAGCGGCGTGCCCTATCTGTATTTCCGCATCCGGGAGTGCCGAAGCGTGCAGTCCCTTCTGGAAAGCATGATCGAGGGCTTTCTGGAAGCGCCGGAGGGCTCGCAGAAGCTGCGTCGGCTGGAAATGGGGCTTTTATTCGTGCATCTGCTGGGCCTGAGCGACCACATGCAGCTTTCCGCCGATATGGCTCGTTGGAATAATGTGGTGGTGGAGCTGCTGAACGAGGTGCATCGAAATTACCGCAGCTTTGAGCTCAAAGCCATTGCCAGCCGTTACCATACGTCCTCCTCCTATCTGAGCAGGCTGGTTCGGGAAAGCACCGGCCAAAGCCTGACGGAGCTTTTGTGGCGGCGACGCATGGAGAAGGCGGCGCAGCTGCTTCGGGATACCGATTTGTCCATTTTGGCGGTCAGTCAGAGCGTGGGGTATGAAAACAGCAGCTTTTTTTATCGCCTGTTTGAGCGGCGCTACGGAATGTCGCCGAAGGAATACCGACGCATGCAGCGGGGCGGAAAGGAGAAAAACGGCCATGACACAATCGACCGGAGCCGTGGATGAACGGCTGGCGCTGGAAACAGCCATGGACGCGGGCCATATTCTGTTGGAAAACGGCGCGGAAATTTTCCGGGTGGAAGAAACCATGGATCGCATCTGCCGGTATTTCGGCGTGGAGCGGCGGGATTTTTTCGTTCTGAGCAACGGCATCTTCACCACCGGCGGGCAGGAGCGGGGCGAAAACGCCCAGCCCTTCGCGCAGGTGAAGCACATTCCCGTCCGGGCCGCCCAGCTCAACAAGGTGGTGGCGGTCAACCAGCTTTCCCGGGATATTGAGAAGGGCCGATACACGCTGGAAGAAGTGCGGCAACGGCTGGAAGAGATCCGCACTCTGCCGCCCAAGCCCAAGGGGGCGCAGATCGCCGCATGCGGCGTGGGCGCGGCCTGCTTCTGCTATCTCTTCGGCGGAAGTTTGCGGGATGCGCTGGCGGCGCTGGCCGTGGGTCTGCTGCTGGAGATCTTTATTCTGTGGGTCGGCGTGCCCCATCTGAGCCGGATCATCGGCAATATCTGCTGCGGCGCGCTGATTACCGTGCTGTGCCTGTGCCTGCGGGGTCTTGGGCTGGGCGATAATCTGAGCCATATGATGATCGGCTCCATTATTCCGCTGATCCCCGGGGTGCCCTTTACCAACGGCATCCGAGATCTGGTGGACGGAGACTATATCGCCGGGTCGGTGCGCCTGCTGGACGCCATGCTGGCCGTGCTGTGCGTGGCCATCGGCGTGGGCGTGATCTTCATCGCCTATCACCGGCTCTGGGGAGGTGCTATCCTGTGATTGCGCAGGTTTTGGCGGCGGCCGTGGGCACGGTGGCCTTTGCGCTGCTCTTTGGCGTGCCTCGCAAATTCTATTTCTACTGCGGCCTCGTAGGCGGGGCCGGCTGGCTGATCTATGCTTTTTTGATGCAGCGGCTTTCCGCCACGGAAACCGAAGCCGTCTTCTTCGCCACGCTGGGCGTGATTCTTCTGTGCCGCGTGTTTGCCGTGCGGGAGGAATGTCCGGTGACGGTTTTCCTTATTGCGGGCATTTTTCCGCTGGTGCCCGGGACCCGCATTTACTGGACGGCCTATTACGCCGTGACCGATCAGCTGGCGCTGGCCCAGCAGAACGGCTTTGCCGCCCTGAAGGACGCGCTGGCCATCGTACTGGGCATCGTGGTGATTTTTGAGCTGCCCAACCGGCTGTTCCGTCTGCTGGCCCGGCGAAAATAGCGCCCTGATCGCTTTTGTCCCCTGAAGCTCAAATTTGGCTACCCCTCCGTCAAAAAATGTCCCTTGTATTTTGTCTTTTCTTATGGTACGTTGGGAACAAATTCCCCGCACAAGGAGGAAAAGAGAAAATGAAGGAGACCCTTTCGTTCAACAAGGACTGGCGCTTCCATCTGGGCGACGTCCCGGTGGAGGAAGCCAAGCTGAAGTCTCCCATGTATATCGAAGCCAAGACGGCCCGCAAGCGCTGCGGCCCCGCTGCCCGGGAGTATATGGACGGCACGGAATTCTATAACGAGACGAACCTGATCTCCCACGAGACCTGGCTGTCCGTGAATGTGCCCCATGACTATATCATCGGGCAGGAGCCCAAGGAAGAAAACAACAATACGCTGGGCTTCTTCCGCTATGAAAACGCGTGGTACCGCAAGCACTTCACGCTGGACGCCGCCGACGAAGGCCGCCGCATCAGCCTGTATTTTGAGGGCGTGGGCGTTCACTGCAAGGTCTACGTCAACGGCTGCTATATGCTCACCAACAACTGCGGCTACAACTCCTTTGAGGTGGACGTGACCGACGTGGTGGACTTCGGGCAGGAGAACGTGGTGGCGCTGCATATTGACGTAAGCGAACACGAGGGCTGGTGGTACGAGGGCGCGGGCATTTACCGCCCGGTGTGGCTCATCAAGTCCGAGCCGGTGGCAGTGGACCTTTACGGCGTGTTCGTTCACCCGGAGCGCAGGGCAGTGGGCCGGTGGGATGTGCCCGTGGATACGACTCTGCGCAACGACGGCTATGAGCCTGCTTTAGCCGTAGTGCGCTCCACGGCCCGAAACGCCGCCGGCGAGACCGTCCTTTCTCTGGAGGATTCCATCGAAATCCCCGCCCGGGAAAAGATCACCCTTCATCAGCAGGGCGCAGTGGCCGATCCGGCGCTGTGGGATATTGACAGCCCCCATCTGTACACGCTGGAAACCGTGGTCACGGTGGGGGAGAAAGTGGTGGAGCGCCAGACGAACCGCTTCGGCTTCCGCACCATCCGCTTTGACAAGGACGAGGGCTTCTTCCTCAACGACCGCCCGGTGAAGATCCAGGGCGTTTGCTGCCATCAGGACTACGGCCTGACCGGCAAGGCGGTGCCCAAGCGCATTCAGCGCTATCGGCTGGAACTGCTCAGGGAGATGGGGGCCAATGGCTACCGCTGCTCTCACTATCCCCAGCACGACTACACCATGCAGTGCCTGGATGAGCTGGGCTTCCTGACCATGTGCGAGACCCGCTGGTACGAAAGCACGCCCGAGGGCATGGCTCAGCTGGAAATGCTCATCAAGCGCGACCGGAACCATCCCTGCGTCATTTTGTGGTCTGCGGGCAATGAAGAACCCATGCACAAGACTGCGGCCGGCCGCCGGATCGCTCATGCCATGCTGTATCGGGCCCGCCAGCTGGACGGCACCCGTCCCGTGACCACCGCCGTATCCCATGACCCGGCCCATTCCACCGTGGCTGACCTGATCGATGTGATGGGCGTGAACTACAACCTGACCCATTTCGACCTGCTGCACGAAACTTACCCGGACGTGCCGCTGGTTTCGACGGAATGCGTGGCCACCAGCACCACCCGGGGCTGGTATCTGGCGGACGATGTCAAGCGCGGCTACATTTACGGCTACGACCGGGATACCAACAAGTCCTTCCTGGCCCGGGAAAAGACATGGAAGTATTTCATGGATCGCAAGTGGATTGCCGGGGGCTATCAGTGGGCCGGCATCGAGCACCGCGGCGAGACCGTCTGGCCCCGGCTTTGTTCGCAGGCGGGAGCTATCGATCTGTACCTGAATCGTAAGGATGCGTTCTATCAGAACCAGTCCCACTGGACGAAGAAGCCCATGGTGCACCTGCTGCCCCACTGGAACTGGCCCGGCTGGGAAGGCAAGACCCTGCGGGTGTCCGTCTACACCAACTGCGACGCGGTGGAGCTGTTCCTGAACGGCGGATCGCTGGGCCGTCATGAGGTGGAGCCTTACGGTCACGCGGAGTGGCAGGTGGTTTACGCCCCCGGCAAGCTCGAGGCCGTTGGCTACCGTCAGGGGGAAGAAGTCTGCCGGGACGTGCAGGAAACCACCGGCGCGCCCGTGGCGCTGCGCCTGAAACTGGAGCGGGACGGCGTGCAGGCGGACGGCGAGGATATCGCTATCCTTACCTGCGACTGCGTGGACGCGCAGGGCCGTCATGTGCCCACCGCCGCGCCCTTCGTGCATTTCTACACCAACGAGAAAGGCTCCATTCTGGGCACCGGCTCCGATGTGTGCGACCATGTGCCCGTCACCTGCCCGGACCGGCAGATGCGGGCAGGGCTGATCTCCGTGGCCGTCCGGGCCGGAACGGAAAAAGGCGGCCTGATCGTGTGCGCCGAGGCGGAGGGACTGGCTCCCGCCGTGCTGGAAACCGAATTGCTGTAAGACCTGCACAGACCCTGTTACATTTTTTGAATCGGGTGTGACAAATTTTGAATTTCATCGGCCCCGCCGCAGCATTTGCGGCGGGGCCAAATCTTGCTATGGCCGAAAAAGGAATTGCCGCCTTTTCCACAAAGCGCCGGTATGCTACACTGCATCCAGAAGCGAACGGAACCGGCCGAGGCCGGGAAAGATCACGACGAAAGATCTCGCGGACGTTCCTCCGAAGAAACTCCGGGGAAATGTCCGAAGAACCATTACGGAATGGAAAGGAAGGATCCCCAGTGGAAAAAGCATCCCTCGGCCGCCTGCCCTCCGAAACCAGGAAGGCCCGCCGTCATATGGTGCTGAAGCAGATGAAGGCGAATTATTTCCTTTATATTTTTCTGCTGCCCGCCACGGCATATCTGCTCATCTTCTGTTATGGCCCCATGTACGGCATTCAGATCGCCTTCAAGGATTTTTACGCCTATCTGGGCATTGAGGGCAGTCCCTGGGTAGGGCTGAAGCACTTTGAAAACTTCTTCCGCTCCCCCCGTTTCAGCGTGCTTCTGCAAAACACCCTGACGCTGAGCTTCTACAGCCTGCTGGCCGGCTTCCCCCTGCCGATCATTCTGGCGCTTCTGCTCAACTACACCCCGAAGCAGGGCCTGAAGAAGTTCGCTCAGACGGCTTCCTACGCGCCCCACTTCATTTCCACTGTGGTGCTGGTGGGCATGCTGAACGTATTCTTCTCTCCCCGCTCCGGCTTCGTCAATACCATGCTGGGCTGGATCGGCGTGGACCCCATCTTCTTTTTGGGCGACCCCAAGTGGTTCAAGCACATGTACGTCTGGTCCGGCGTATGGCAGAGCACCGGCTGGGGGTCCATCATCTATCTGGCGGCGCTGGCGGGCGTAAGCCCGGAGCTGCACGAGGCAGCCATCATCGACGGGGCCAACAAGCTGCAGCGCATCTGGAACATCGACATTCCCACCATCATGCCTACCATGGTCATCCTGCTGGTGATGAACTTCGGCTCCATCATGAACGTGGGCTATGAGAAGGTCTTCCTGATGCAGAACGACCTGAACATGAGCGCCTCGGAGATCATCTCCACCTACACCTACAAGATCGGCCTGCAGGGCGCGCAGTACAGCTACTCCACGGCCATCGGCCTGTTCAACAACATCATCAATTTCATCATGCTGGTGGTGGTGAACCGCGTGGCCCGCGGCCTGTCCGGCAGCAGCCTGTGGTAAGAAAGGAGAAAGCGCCCTATGGAACAAACTGCCGCAAGAGTGGGCTCCAAGGTCCACGAGACCCGGTTTGACCGTGCATTCAACGTCGTGGTCTACGTGCTGCTGGCGCTGATGCTGGTCGTGGTGATCTATCCGCTGTACTTTGTGGTGCTGGCCTCCGTCAGCGACCCCCAGTACGTCAACTCCGGCACGCCCCTTCTGTACCCCCGGGGCTTTACCATGATGGGTTATTCCCGGGTGTTTGCGGATAACCGCATCTGGATCGGCTATGCCAATACGCTGCTGTATGCCGGGGCCGGTACGCTGCTGGCGGTGGCCGTCCAGGTGATGGCGGGGTACGCGCTCTCCCGGAACGATCTGCCCGGACGCAATATTTTCATGGCCCTGTTCGTTTTCACCATGTATTTCGGCGGCGGACTGATTCCCTTCTATCTGGTGGTCAAGTCCCTGAACCTGGTCAACAGCCGGCTTTTGATGGTGATGCTGGGCTGCTCGTCGGTGTACAACATCATTATCA
>CAKUCE010000077.1 GCA_934643535.1 uncultured Clostridia bacterium
GCTTTCCTCGGGGCAAACCATCGGCGCGGCCTGCACTGCCGTGCGCTCCGCTGGTTGGTTGCCTGAACTCCTTCGTGCCATCGAAAAAGTATGAACGCCCGTCCGCCCATCAACCGGTGCCGCCATCCTTCCAAAAGCAAATATATTTAGGACTATTTGTCCTAAAGAAAAGGGCCCCATTATAAAAAGACCAGCCTGTTGCTAAAACAAACTGGTCTTCTGCTTCTGAAAATCACTGACTCCGCTTACCCTCTGGCACGTTTCCAGACGGAAGGAACAAAGGCAATGATGATGGGGAAAATCTCCAGCCGGCCTAACAGCATGTTGACGGAAAGAAGAAGCTTGGAAAAATCGCTGTAGGCGGAAAAATTGCTCATGGGGCCTACCGCCGCCAGACCAGGGCCGATGTTGTTCAGGCAGGAGAGAACGGCAGTCAGATTCGTTTCCAGTGAGAAATTGTCCAGCGAAATCAGACAGACGGACGTGATCGCAATCAGACAATAGGCACTGAGAAAGGCAAAGGTGTTCTGAATGGTTTCCGGCGGCACGACTTCGCCGTCCATGTAGACGTGCTTGACCGTGTTGGGATGCAGCATGCGCCGTACCTGACGGTTCATGCTCTTGAGCAGCAGAAGAACCCGGGAACATTTCATACCGCCGCCGGTGGAGCCTGCGCTGGCGCCGATGATCATCAGAACCACCAGCAGCGTCCGGCTCAACTGAGGCCATAGGTCAAAGTCCGCCGTGGCGTAGCCGGTGGTGGTCATGATGCTGACCACCTGAAAACAGCTGTGCCGAAGCGCGTCCCCCGGATGGCCCGGGAACAGCGGCAGAATGTTCACAAAGATCAGCAGGCTGAACAGCAGCATCACGATCAGATACATCCGCAGTTCTTCGTTATGAAGCGCTTTTTTGACGGAACGCTGCAGCAGCAGATAGTAAATGCCGAAGTTCACGCCGAACAGCGCCATGAAAACGGTGACGACCCATTGAATATAGGGCGAGTAGCTCACCAGACCATCGTTGCGGACGGCAAATCCGCCGGTGCCCGCCGTGCCAAAAGTCAGCGTTACAGCCTCGAAAGGCGACACGCCGCCCAGCAGCATCAGCACGATCTGCACGGCGGTCATGCCGATGTAGATCATGTAGACGATCTGGGCACTGTGGAAGGTCTGGGGCACCAGCTTGTTCACCTGCGGGCCGGGGGATTCGGCGCGCATGATGTGCATGCTGTCGCCGGAACCGGCGGTGAAGCGGGTGATGGCAAGCAGAAATACCAGCACGCCCATGCCGCCTAGCCAGTGGGTGAAGCTGCGCCAGTACAAAAGCCCTTTGGGCAGCGCCTCCACATCCGTCAGGATGCTGGCTCCGGTGGTGGTAAAGCCGGAAACCGTTTCAAAGACGCAATCTATATAGTTGGGGATGGCCCCGGAAATCCAGAAGGGCAGCGCGCCCAGCAGGGAGATCAGGAACCATGTCATGGCTACCACCACGAAGCCGTCCCGGGCGTACATGGTCTGCCGCCGGGGCGGAAAGGGCAGGGGCAGGCAGCTGAGCAGCGCCATGACGGCCATGGTGATCAGCAGACCCCACACCGCGCCGGTTTCGCCCAAAATCAGGCTGATGACCAGCGCAGGCAGCATAAACAGCGCCACGAACCGAAGCACAATGGCGATCAGCCGGACAGTCATGCGATAATTCATTGTTTCTGACCCCCGCCAAAAATGTCGTTGAGCGAGTTGAAGCTCCGGTCGGACTTGGTAACGATCACCACGGAATCATCCACGGCGAAATAATCGCTGCCGCTGGGAACCATGACCTTGTCCCGGCGGGTGATCAGCGCTACCAGCAGATTGGGTTTCAGCGGCATATCCTTCAGCGCGACGCCCAGATAGCGGGTGCTTTGGGTGACGCGGAATTCCAGCGCTTCCACCCGTTCATCCACCAGCCGGTGCAGGGTCATGACCCCTTCGCCCTGGCGGTTCTGCATGGCGCGTACATAGCGAAGAATGTTGGTGCTGGTCAGCTGCAGGGGCGTGACCACACACTCGGCCTCGTTGGCGGGCAGCAGGGCGCAGTATTCGCCCCGGTTGATCTTGGTGACTACCTTGGGCACCCGGCGGGAATTGGCGTACATGGCGATGACCATGTTCTGCTCATCCATGTTGGTCAGGGGAACCACTGCGTCCGTTTCCTCGATGCCCTCGGTCAGAAGGGTGTTGATGGACGTGCCGTCCGCGTTGATGATCTCGGCTTTCGGCAGGTCGGCGCTCAGCTCGTCGCAGCGGTCCGGCTTGGTTTCCAGCATCTTGACGTGAATGCCCGCATCCGCCAGCATCCGCGCCAGATACACGGCCGTCCGGCTGCCGCCGATCAGCATGACCGAGCGGATCTTCTGGGTCTCCATGCCCGTCCATTTCACCATCTGCAAAAGGGACTGCACGGTAGAGGTCACGTAGATATGATCTCCGCCCTCCAGACGGAAGGAACCGTCGGGAATGTAAACTTCCTTGTTGCGCTCCACGGCACAGACCAGCACCCGCACCTTCAGAGAGGTGTACAGGTCGCTGAGGACCATACCGTCCAGCTTGCCTCCCGCGCGCACCGGCAGCGCCACGATCTCGGCCCGGCCCTTGGCGAAAGGCTCCCGTTTCAGAAAGGACGGATACTGCAGCAGGCCGAAGATCTCCTTGGCGGTGGTACGCTCGGGGTTCACCGTCATGCTCAGGCCCAGTTCTTCCCGCAAAAGATAGGTTTCCTCCGCGTAAACCGGATTGCGGATGCGGGCGATGGTGTGAGGGCAGCCCAGCTTCCGGGCCACCATGCAGCAAAGCAGATTGGTCTCATCCGCGCTGGTCACGGCGATCATCAGGTCGCATTTGCCGACCTCGGCGGCCTGCTGTACCTTGACGCTGGCGCCGTTTCCTTCCAGCACCATCACGTCCAGCCGTTCCTCCACCTGTACCAGAGCGTCCTTGCGGTTGTCGATCACCAGCAGGTCATGGCCCTCCCGGCTCAGTTCCCGGGTCAGGGTATAGCCGACCTTGCCCTCGCCGATCACTACGATTCTCATAGCTTACTCCCTCGCAAATAACCCCATTGTAGTCTGCACGAAGCAATCCCATCATATCACTTTGACGGTTGGAATGCAACGGGCGTGGAAGCACGCGCCCCCACGCCCTGTTTTCTTTGCGATTTATAAACGCTCTGCTCCCTCGTCCGGATTCAGCAGGGCGTACACATAGGTGTCTTTCCAAAGGGGGAAGCCACGCTCGTCCGTCCAGAAATAGACGTTCTGACGCAGATGGGCCTCCCGAAGCATGCCCAGCCGTTCCAGCAGCCGCCACGACGCCTGGTTTTGAGGATCGCATTCCGCATAAATTCGATGCGCGCCCTGCTGGAAGGCCGCTTTCATCAGCGCCTGACAGCCTTCCCATGCATATCCCCTGCCCCAATGCCCGCGGGCCAGTACGTAGCCCAGCTCCATCGACTGAAAATCCCGCCTGCCCAGATATAGGTTGCCCACGTATTTGCCGTCTGCCTTCCGCTCCAGCGCCCAAAATTCCTCATTGCCCAGCCGTGATTCCAGCGCCTGCCGGGCCTCGTCCCGGCTCATGGGCCGGTAAGGCTCGTAACGGACGACCTCAGGGTCGGACACGCAGGCGTAAAAGCCGTCCAGATCCTCCTCGACATAGGGACGAAGAAGCAAACGTTCCGTTTCCAGCCGCATCATGACCGTTCCTCCGCTGCTTCTTCCGCCAGCCTGGCCGCGCCCCACAGCGCGTCATGAGCAGGCTGGACCACCTGTGCCACGGGCCGCAGGGCTTCTTCAGCCAGCGCGCGGTAAATGCCCTCATGATCCAGAAGCCCGCCCAGCAGGGCCAGACAGGGCTTTTCCATGCGCAGACGGCGGGCCAGCGCTTCCACAATGCCCCGAAGCTCCTGCGCGCCCCGGCGAAGGATGGCCAAAGCGATTTCATCCCCCTGAACGGCACATTCTACCGTGACCCGGCTCAGCGCGGCGACTGCCGCCTTGCCCCGATTCTGGTAGTACACATAGTTCAGAATATCGCCGGTATCCCTGCCGCCGATAAAGCGCAGCACGCCGTCCCGCAGAAGCGCCGCATCCATCCGTCCGTCCAGCGTCCGCACGGCGGCGGACAGCGCGTCACGGCCCAGCGCGTAGCCGCTGCCCTCGTCGTCGATCAGATGGCCGAAACCGCCCACGCGAGCGGTTTCACCAGCCTCGTTCATGCCGAAGCCGATGGAACCCGTGCCCGCGATCAGGATGCATCCGGGGCCGTCTACCGCGCCCCGCAGGGCGATTTCCGAATCGCTGCGCAGGAGCAGCTTTCCGTCGAAGCCGGTCGGCTTCAGCTCTTCCCGGAGGATCTGTTCCAGCTCGCCGCAGGAAACGCCCGCGCCGCCCACGCAGATCGCGCGGCATTCCTCCAGTCCGCCCCAGTCGGCGAACATTTCCCGCAGCAGTTTCCGAAAGGCCTCTTCGCCGATGGCAGAAATATTGAAAGGCCCGTATTTGCGGCGTTCGCTCTGCCCGTCCCGGTGAATTTCCACCTTGGTGCTGGTGCCGCCGCCGTCGATTCCAATAAACATCCGTTGTTTCCCCGCTTTCGTTGGTCGTTTGCTGCTGTTTCGCAGCTTGACAAGCCCGTTTCTCCGGGCTACACTGAATGCAAAATTATCCTTCTCAAAGGAGGAGCTCCGATGGAACATCCGATTCTTCGGCTTCTTCAGAAGCAGTCACGCGTCGTGCTGGGCTTCATGTCCGGCACCAGCGCGGATGGTGTGGATGCGGCCCTCTGCCGCATCACCGGTTATGGCCTGACCACGCAGGTGGAACAGCTGGCTTTTACCTTCGTGCCCTTTACACCGGAGGTTCGGGCCGAAATTCTCCGTCTGGCCAGCGGTGAAAGCGCCTGCGCGGCGGATTTCTGCCGCATCAACTTTCTGTTGGGCCAACTGTATTGCGAGGCGGGCGAGGCCGTCTGCCGGGAAGCCGGCATCCCCAAGGCGCAGATAGACCTGATCGGCAATCACGGTCAGACGCTCTGGCATATTCCCGTGGAAGAGGAATATCTGGGTCGCCGCCAGCGCAGCACTTTGCAGCTGGGCGAAGACGCGCTGCTGGCGGAATGCTTCGGCTGCCCGGTCGTGGGCGATTTCCGTGTCCGGGACATGGCCGCCGGCGGTCTGGGCGCGCCGCTGGTGCCCTACACCGAATTCCTGCTGTACCGCCGCGCCGACGAATGGGTGGCCCTGCAGAACATCGGCGGCATCGGCAATGTGACCGTGCTTCCGGCAGATTGTACGCTGGATCAGGTTTTTGCCTTTGATACCGGCCCCGGCAACATGGTCATCGACGCGGTGATCTCCCGGCTGACAAACGGCCTCATGACCTACGACGACGGCGGAACCATGGCGGCGCAGGGAACGGTTCACCCCGAACTGCTGCGCTGGATGCTGGACGATCCCTATCTGGCGAAAAAACCGCCCAAGACCACGGGACGGGAGCTGTACGGCCCCGCCTATGTAGACCGGCTGATGGAAAAAGCCGGAGCGCTGAAGGTCGCCCCGGCCGATCTGATGAACACCGTCACCCGTTTTACCGCCGAGACCATTTCCTGCGGCCTGCGCCGTTTCAGTTCCCGGATGCCCCAGCGGCTGATCGTGGGCGGCGGCGGCAGCCTGAACCGCTGCCTGATGGAGCAGATCCGTCAGGTGCTGCCGGAATGTCGCGTCATGACTAATGAGGATCTGGGGCTGGACAGCAGCGCCAAGGAGGCGGTGGCCTTCGCCGTGCTGGCCAACGAAACGATTTTCGCCAGCTGCAATAACGCGCCCGCCGCCACTGGCGCACGGCATCCCGTTGTGATGGGGAAGATCAGTCTTTAAGGCGCAGCGCCTGGGCTACGCGGCCGTCGGCACGGCTGAGCAGCGCCCGGGCTTCATCGGCATTCTTTCCGCAAAGCAGCATCACAATGGCCGTCTTGCAGTGATAATCGCAGCTTTCCAAGGCCTGAACGGCCTTTTCTTCGGACTCGCCTGTCGCTTCGCACACAATGGTGACGCAGCGGCGGACGAGTTTTTCATTGGTGGGCTTCACATCCACCATCAAATTGCCGTATACCTTGCCCAGCCGGATCATCGCGCCGGTGGACAGCATGTTGGCGACCATCTTCTGGGCCGTGCCGCTCTTCATGCGGGTGGAGCCGGTAACGACCTCCGGCCCCGGCATGGGAGCGATGCCGATGTCCGCCGCTTCGTCCACCTGAGAGCCGGGGCAGCAGGTGACGCCGATGACCGGCGCGCCCAGCTTTTTGGCATACTCCATCGCGCCCAGCACATAGGGAGTACGGCCGCTGGCCGCCAGCCCGACCAGCACGTCGTTTTTCGAGAAGCCGATTTTCTTCAGGTCCTCCACGCCCAGCTCCCGATCGTCCTCCGCGCCTTCCACAGCCTTATAGATCGCTGGCATACCGCCTGCGATCAGACCCTGCACCATTTCCGGATCGGTGGAATAGGTGGGCGGGCATTCTACTGCGTCCAGAATGCCCAGACGGCCCGAGGTGCCGCAGCCAACGTAAATGAGCCGTCCGCCCTCATGGAGCTTTTCGGCGATCACATCCACCGCTTTGGCGATCTGGGGGCAGACGGCTTCCACGGCCTCGGCCACCTTGTGATCTTCGCTGTTGATAAGACGAACCATTTCCAGCGTGCTCAGCTCGTCGATATGAGTGGTGCGGGGATTGCGCTGCTCCGTTGCGATCTTCCGTAAATCTACTGTTGCCATCGCTTTTTCTCCTATTCTTGTTGAGTTTTTGGTCAGCCCTTGACCGCGCCGATGGTCACACCCTCAAGGAAATATTTCTGCAGGGCGAAAAACAGGATGAACATGGGCAGCGCGGACAGCGTCGCCCCGGCCATCATGGGCGCAAACAGGGTCTCATTGGCAAATTTGAAGGTTTTCAGGCCCACCTGAATGGTGAACATGTAGTCCTTGCTGGTAACGAGGAAGGGCCAGAAGAAGGTATTCCACGTGGACATGAAGGTGTTGATGGCCATGACCGCCAGCACGGTCTTGGACAGGGGCATGACGATCTTCACGAAAATGCCGGGATGGCTGCAGCCGTCCAGCTTGGCGCTTTCCAGAAGGGGCGTGGGGATGGACGTGAAAAACTGCTTGGCCAGAAACACGTTGTAGGAGCTCACGATGCCCGGCAGGATCAACGCCGCATAGGTATTGGACATCTTGAACTGCTTCACCACCAGAATATACAGCGGCACCTGCGTCACCTGATAAGGGATCATCATGGCCACCAGAATCATACCAAAAAGCCATTTACTGCCCTTAAAAGGGATCTTGGCAAAGGCATAGCCCGCCATGGAGGCGAAGATCACGTTGCCGATCACCGTGCTGAGCGAAATGATGAAGCTGTTAAGGATCCAGCGTTTGGCGTACACATTGAAGTTGAAGAACGCCCGGTAGGAATCCAGCGACCAGCTGGAGGGAAAGATGGTGCGCATATTGCCCGCCGTGGCAATGGCCGGGCCGAAGGAGGAAGTAATCATATAGAAGATGGGGAACAGGGCCAGCGCGGCCAGAAAAATCAGGATCAGCGCGATCAGGGCGTTGCGCAGATGCTTTACCCAGGGATGATTTCGATGCTCGGAATACAGACCCATGGCAGACATGCTTTTCTTCCTCCTTTCTTAATATTCCACGTCCACGCCCATCATCTTGAACTGAGCCAGCGAGATGATGGCGATGACGATGGCAAGCAGGATCGCCTGTGCGCAGGCAAGGCCGTACTTGGAGTATTCGAACGCATTTTTGTAGATCAGAAGGCCGATCATGGTGGTGCTGTTGTCCGGGCCGCCGCCGGTCATCATGAAAGCGTTCATGAACACCTGGAAGGAGCCGATGACCCCCGTGACCAGCAGGAACAGCGTGGTGGGCTTGACCAGCGGGAACACGATATAGCGCACCTTCTGCATGAAGGTGGCGCCGTCCAGCTCGGCCGCCTCGAAATAGCTGTTGTCAATGCCCAGCAGAGCCGCAATGTAGATGATGATGTTGCTTCCCTGACCGGACATCAGCGCCATGAACATCAGCGAGATCATGGACGTTTTGCTGGAGGAGAGCCAGTTCTGCGTGGGCAGGCGCAGGAAGGTAAAGACCTGATTCATCAGGCCGGTGGGGGAGGAATCGTAGATCCACAGCCAGACCACCGACAGCGCTACGCCGGAAGCAATGCCCGGCAGATAGTACATGGATTTGAAAACACTCTGGGTCTTTTTGGAAAAGGGCAGGATCATGATGGAGATGGCGAAGGCCATCAGCAGGCTCAAAGGCACGACGACCACCGTGTATTCCAGCGTGTTCAGCACCGTCTTATAAAAAAGCGAGCTGGAAAAGGTGTCCTGATAATTCTTCAGGCCGATGAATTCCGAGCCGAAGGGCTTATATTTGAGAAAGCTGGTTTCCACGGCGCTGATGACCGGGTAGAGCGTAAACACGCCGAAAGCGATCATGGCGATGAGGATAAACGCATATCCCCACAGATCGTCGTCGGTCAGGCGAAAACGGCGTCTGCTTTGGATGCCGGTTTGCGATTTCATCATGGTGTGCCTCCAAACAGTTTAAAAGAATCCGATAAAATAAGAGAATGCCCGCCCCGCCAAAGCGGGGCGGGCTGTAGGTCCGTCAGGAAGAAAGATTACAGCTGGCCGGAGACGCAGTTTTCAGCGCCGAACACATTCTGAGCTTCCTTCACGATGGCGTCGAACATATCCTGAGCAGTGGTCTCGCCCGCCAGCAGAGCCTGGAACTTGGGGATGATCACTTCGTCCATCAGGATCTTGGCATTGGCGCTCTGCTCGGAGGTGATACCGGCGGGAGGAGCCACAACCAGGCTGATAGCGCGGGCAGCGCTCTTCACATTGCCCTCGTCCAGTCCTTCGGGGGAGACATAAGCCTCACGGCCGGACTTGCAGACGGGATCCAGCAGCAGGGTCTGGTCCACGGCGGCAGCGCGTTCGCCGGAGCAGAGGTAATCCAGGAACAGGCACACGTTCTTCAGGTGCTCGTCGTTGGTGTTGTTGTTGCGCAGGACGATCAGGCCGTCCACGGAGCCGAAGCAGGTCTCGGTCACGCCTTCCATGGTGGGAACGGGCAGGAACGCATAGTTCACGGGGATGGAGTTTTCAACGGCGGTGCCGTCGTTGGCTTCCAGCGCCTTGTTGTTCTTGTTGATGTTGTTTTCGAACAGAGGCATGGCCTTGCCGAAGATCATGGCGTTGCCGGTCTGGCACATCACCATGCGCTGGCCCGCTTCCACGCCGTAGTTGGGCATGTAGCCGGACTTGGTCATGGTTTCGACGGCTTCCAGCAGCTTGAGCATGTTGTCGGAAGTGTAGGCGTACTTCAGATCGCTGGTGAAGGAGTTGGTCAGGCCAGCGGCCACGCCGAAGATGCTCAGGAAATCACCGGCGGTCACGCCGCTGTTGGCGAACACGAAACCGAAGCAGTTCTCGGTGGTGCCGTTCTTGATGGCTTCCATGAACTCGTCATAGGTCCAGCCTTCGGTCTGCACCTTGGCCACGTCCACGCCGGCGGCTTCCAGCATGTCCTTGTTGGCGCCCAGCGCCTGAATGGTGATGTACAGCGGCAGGCCGTACACATGGCCGCCCA
Source organism: uncultured Clostridia bacterium (assembly GCA_934643535.1). GTDB lineage: Bacteria > Bacillota > Clostridia > Christensenellales > Aristaeellaceae > Limiplasma. Next base: position 9,713 of record CAKUCE010000077.1, read on the forward strand.
GGCTCATGTAATCCAGAGCGTTCTGATCGTAGTCGGCCAGACGGTCCGCGTCCATGTACTGGTCGATTTCCACGCCCAGGTCCAGTTCCACGTAGGTGCCGATGGCGGAATAGCTGACCTCGGCGATGTCGGGAGCTTCGCCCCCATTGGCCATGGTGTTCAGCTTGCTGTTGTGATCATCCCAGGAAGTCTTGATGACTTCCACTTTGATTTCGGGATGTTCGGCCATGAAGTCGTTGGCCCAGGTATCAATGTCGTCCAGATAGGTGCCCGTTACCGGGGGAACCATCACGGTGATGGTATCGGTCGCCTCTGCGAAAGCAGAGGTCATGCCCAGCAGCATCATGGCTGCCAGCAGAAGAGCCAGAAACTTTTTCATGTTTTTCCCTCCAACGTTTCAGCTTTGTGGAAAAATTCCACTGCGCCTATATTGTAACGCCTGCACAAACGCAAGTCAATCGAATTTTCCCTATTTCACAAAAAAATGCTGTTGTCTGGCAGACAGCAGCATGAAAAAACGCGGGTTTCAGATAAGTTGTCTTACATCATTTCTATCAGAATTTCAGCGCCAGTTTGTCAGAATCCGAAGGAAACCTTCCACCAATCCGGGCATGCCCACGTCCTCGGCGGCCACGGCGGCCAGGCGGGCTACCACCCGTCCGCCCAGCTTCACCCGGATCAGCCCCAGCGCATCCCCGGCTTTCAGCGGCGCTTCCACCTCTTCGGGAAGCTCCACCTCCAGGCTGAGCTGCTTTTCCTGTCCCAGCTTCATCAGCATGCTCAGGCCCGAGCCTGCGGCGGCGTCCACCTCGTCCTGCATGCCCAGATGAACCTTCACCTGCTGCCCCAGCCGGTCGCCCTTCTGAAGAACCGTCACCCGTTTATAGCTGCTGAAGCCGTAATCCAGCATGGCCCGCGCTTCGTTGAAGCGCGTCTGGCTGGCGGACGCGCCCAGCACGATCGCGATCAGCCGCATGCCGTTTTTCTCCGCCGTACAGCTCAGGCAGTACTTGGAATCGTCCGCGCTGCCGGTCTTCAGACCGTCGCAGCCCTCGTAAAACCGTACCAGCCGGTTGGTGTTGGTCAGATCCGTCACCCGGCCGCTGGGATGGGTCAGCGTGTCCATCCACACCGCGCCGTAGGAGAAATACTCCGGGTGAGTACACATTTCGCAGGAGAGCAGCGCCACGTCCCGGGCGGTGGTATGCTGCCCCTGCACCGGCAGACCGGTGCAGTTGACGTATACGGTGTCCGTCATGCCCAGCTCCTGCGCCCGCTCGTTCATCCGGGCCACAAATTCCGTCTCCGTGCCCGCCAGATATTCGGCCAGCGCATAGGCGGAGTCGTTAGCGCTGGCGATGATCGTGGACTTGAGCAGTTCCTTCAGGGAATAGACCGCGCCCGCGTCCAGCAGCGCCTGACTGCCGATCTGTCCGGCAGCGGCCCTGCTGACCGTCACCTGATCCTCCAGCGTAATGTTTCCATCCTGCAGCGCCTCAAAGGTCAACAGCAGCGTCATCAGCTTGGTGACGCTGGCCACGGGCCGCTGCTCGTCCGCGTTCTTTTCGAAGATCACTGTGCCGGTCTCCGCCTCCACCAGCATGGCGGAAGGCGCGGTGATCTCC